>JANQJY010000085.1 GCA_028281385.1 Rickettsiales bacterium
GACGGTCTCACCACTCTCCAGCGCTCCGGAAATCTCATCAATCACCGCATCCACCAATTCTGTAGACTCAGATAGAGACAAACCGATTTCACGATAGACCGCATTGCTTAAATCAGCTCTTGTCAATGTTTTAGACATCTTATCTTCTTCCCTTTCGGTTGTTTCACCATTTTATAACGCAACATCCCCAGGTGAGTCCAGCGCCAAGTGCAGGCATGGCGACAAGATCCCCCTTTTTAATTCGTCCATCCTTCACAGCTTCGTTAAGTGCCAGCGGGATGGAGGCAGCCGAGGTATTGGCGTGCTTCGCTAAAGTAACGATGAATTTCTCCGGTGCAAGCTGTAATTTTTTGGCAATGGCATCGACCATGCGTTTATTGGCCTGATGTGGCACGATCCAGTCGACATCCTGTGGATAGAGACCAAGCTCATACAGCACTTCGTTGGTAACTTCTGTCATTTTTTCCACGCCATGACGGAACACTTCCTTGCCCTGCATCAATAATGTCCCGGCGATCTGGTTGCCGGACACGCCACCAGAGGTATAGAGTAAATTGTTATATTGCCCATCCGAATGCAATTTTGCCGCCAGGATCCCTCGATCCGTCTTTGCCGATTCCTTCGAGCCGAATAACAATGCCCCCGCGCCATCGCCGAACAACACACAGGTCGAACGATCATTCCAGTCGATGATTTTCGACATGGATTCCGCTCCGATCAGCAACACCGAATTCACCTGAGACGAAGAGATTAGGCTGTGCACCAACTGCAGGCCATAGACAAAGCCGGAACAGGCCGCGGCAATATCGAATGCGAAGGTGACATCCAACCCCAGCTTGCGCTGAACGATGGTGGCGGTGGACGGCATGGTATGATCCGGCGTCGAGGTCGCCACAATCAGCGCATCGACATGCGTCGGCGGATGAGGTCCTTCATAGGATTGCAGCGCCAGCGCCGCCGCCTTCACCGCCAGATCGGAGGTGCATTCCTTGCCCTCGACCACATGACGCTGCTCAATGCCCGAACGTTCTCGAATCCATGCATCGGTAGTCTCGACCATGGTTTCCATCTCACTGTTCGGGATGATCTTCTCCGGCAGATAGGCGCCGGAGCCAACAACAATCGCGTGACGCATGAAAAACACTATTAATTTAGTTTACAGTAGGAGCAATCGCCGCAGACTCTCCATCGGACGCGGCAGCCAACTCCCCGGTTGATAACGCGGAAGTCATACCAGTTTGTGAGAGCTCTTCAATGATTTTGTTGTTGATATCCTGCTCAACCAGTTTCACCGCCACACGAATGGCATGGGCGAAGCCTTTGGCATCGGCACCACCATGGCTTTTGACTGAAATGCCGTTCAACCCCAGCAAAATCGCGCCATTATGCACGCGCGGATCAAACTTGCGCAATGCCACTGAAATCGCTGGCTTAGCGAAAAGATAGCCGACTTTGGCCGACCAGCTGTTCTCGATCGCAGTTTTCAGTGCACCGTAAATCAGCCGTGCCGCACCTTCGGCGGTTTTCAGCGCAATATTGCCGGTGAATCCGTCAGTTACCACCACATCAACCGTACCGTCCAGAATATCATGCCCCTCGACAAAACCGTGATAGTCAAGCGACATATCCATCGACTTGATATGCTGATGCGCTCTTTGCACCTCTTCGTGACCTTTCATCTCTTCCGAGCCGACATTGAGCAGGCCGATTTTAGGCGCACTCAACCCCAGCAATGCCCGCGCATAGGCATCACCCATCACCACAAATTGCATCAGTTGCGCACTGGTACATTCGACATTCGCGCCCAAATCGAGCATCACTACATCGCGACCCTTTGCCGGCATGGTCGCGGTAATTGCCGGACGCTCAATCCCCGGCAGGGTTTTATAAACAAATTTCGACATCGCCATCAGCGCGCCGGTATTGCCAGCTGAGACGACGGCACAGGCCCTACCCTTTGCTACCGCATCAATCGCCAGGCGCATGCTTGATTTTTTACCTTTGCGCAACGCCTGAGACGGCAGGGAATCCATCGCGATCCGCTCATCAGTATGGACGA
>JANQJY010000111.1 GCA_028281385.1 Rickettsiales bacterium
GTCGAATGCCGGTGCCTTCGGGGTGATTGCCGCCAGTTCGATGCCGCCGGAGTTACTTGAGGAAGAGATTAAAGCGACGCAGCAATTGACCGACCAACCGTTCGGCGTGAATCTGATTCTGATGCATCCGCAGTTGGAGGGGCTGATTGCGGTATGCAGACATAGCGGCGTCACGCATGTGGTGCTGGCGGGTGGTATTCCGAAAAAATCGACGGTGGAATTAATTAAAGCATTTGAGGCGAAGGTGATCGCCTTTGCGCCGACGTTGGCGATTGCGAAAAAACTCGTCAAGATGGGAGTGGATGCGCTGGTGATCGAGGGCATGGAAGCCGGTGGCCATATCGGTCCGGTTGCGACCAATGTGCTGGCGCAGGAGATTCTGCCGCATATCAAAGAGGTGCCGGTATTTGTTGCCGGCGGTATTGGGCGCGGCGAGGCCATTGTCAATTATCTGCGTATGGGCGCTTCGGGTGTGCAGCTCGGCACGCGCTTCGTCTGTGCCGATGAATCCATCGCCCATGATAAGTTCAAACAGGCTTTCATCAGGGCCAGCGCACGCGATGCCGGCGTGTCGGTGCAGTATCATCCCGACTTTGCGGTCATCCCGGTGCGGGCGCTGAACAACAAGGCGACTGAGGATTTCATGCGGTTTCAGAAAGAGACGGTGGAGAAGGTGTTTGCCGGCGAGCGCGACAAGGCGGATGCGCAGCTGGATATCGAGCATTTCTGGGCGGGCGCGTTGCGCAAGGCGGTGATCGACGGCGATGTCGAGCATGGCTCGCTCATGGCCGGACAGTCGGTCGGCATGGTGCAGCGCACGCAAAATTGCAAGGAAATAGTTGACGAACTGGTTGCCCAGGCGTCAGAATACATCGCGCAATAGTAATAATATCTTACGGGCAAGCATCTTGGGGTCAGAGACCAAACTGGAATTAACGCATAATCCGTTGCATTTATTGCGCAAGGTGCGCGACGTGATGCGCTCGTCTGAACCGTCGCAGGTGCGGCTGAACAAACTGGTGAAGGTCATTGCCGAAGGGTTCGATTCGGAAGTCTGTTCCATCTATTTCGCTAAGCCGGGCAATCTGCTCGAGTTGTCCGCCAGTATCGGGCTGAAAAAGCAGGCGGTGCATACAACGCAACTGGCGGTCGGTGAAGGGCTGGTCGGTGACATTGCGGCGCTGGCGATGACGCTCAATCTGCCCGATGCGCAGAACCATCCCAAATTCGCGTACCGGCCGGAAACAGGCGAAGAAAAATTTCAGTCCTTTATCGGCGTGCCGGTGCTCTACAGCCATCGTGTCATCGGCGTGCTGGTGGTGCAAAGCGCCGATGCCAAGATTTATTCCGAAGATCAGATCGAGATATTGCAGACCATCGCCATGGTCGTGGCCGAGCTGGCGATTGCCAGCCACATGGTCGAGTTCAGTGACGTGACCGGCGAAGCGGATGCCGCCGAATCCTCGCATTATTTTACCGGACTGAAACTGGCGCCCGGTCTGGCCAAGGCGGTGGCGGTGCGTCACCGGCCGGAACTGGAGATCAAAAAACTGGTCTCGGACGATCCGGAATATGAAGAACAGCGACTGCAAAAAGCGATTGTGGAATTGCAGGAATCGGTCGATGAGTTGATCCGCAATTCGAGTGTCCTGCATCATGAGGCGCAGCGTGAGATTCTCGAGACCTACCGCATGTTCACCCATGATCAGGGCTGGCTGGAACGGATTATCGAAGCGATCCGTACCGGACTGACGGCCGAAGCCGCGGTCAAGAAAGTACAGGAGCAAATGCATGCGCGCATGAGCCAGGTCGCCAGTGTCTATATGCGTGCGCGGATGATGGATCTGGAGGATTTGTCGCTGCGGTTGTTGTATCACCTTTCCGGGGTGAGTACCTCGGCGGCGCATACGCAACTGCCGGAAGCATTTATTCTGGTGGCCTCGTCACTCGGTCCGGCGGAGTTGCTGGAATATTCAGGTAAGGGACTTGCCGGCATTGTGGTGGAAGAAGGCTCGGCCGCCTCGCATATCGCCATCATTGCGCGGATGATGGATGTACCGATGGTCGCGCGCATTCCACATGCGACCGAGATGGTGCATTACGGCGATCTGGCGATTGTCGACGGTGATAATGGTGAAGTCTATATCCGCCCGCCGCAGGATGTCGAACAGGCGATCGATGAGCATATCATCAGTCGGCAGAAGCAGAGCGAGGCCTATGAAGCGACGCGCGACCTGCCGGTCGAGACTAAAGACGGCGTGTCCATTTCGATGAATCTGAATATCGGGCTGTATCTCGATGCGCATCAGCTGGCCTATCCCGATGTGGACGGGATCGGGCTGTACCGCACCGAACTGCCTTATCTTGCCAGTGCCGATATTCCCGATGTCGACGAGCAGAAAAAGATTTACGGTGAAATTTTCCGCCACGCCAGAGGCAAGCGAATCATCTTCCGCAGTTTCGACATTGGTGGTGACAAACAGGTGCCTTATGCACGCGCGGAGAATGAGGAAAACCCGGCGATGGGTTGGCGTGCAACGCGAATCGGACTGGACCGGCCGGTGATTTTGCGCCGCCAGTTCCGTGCGCTGATTCGTGCCGCCAACGGTCATGATCTGTATATCATGTTTCCCTTCATTGCTGATGTCAGCGAGTTTGATGAAACCAAACAGATTCTCGAGCGTGAGATGGAGCGCGCCAAGGTCGAGGGACAGCGCCTGCCCGGGAATCTCTATGTCGGCAGTATGATCGAGATTCCTTCGATCATCTATCAGCTGCCGAGCCTGCTTAAGCGGGTAGATTTTGTCTCGATTGGCAGTAATGATCTGCTGCAATTCCTGTTTGCCTGTGATCGCGGCAGCGAGCGGCTGTCCGGACGCTATGATCCGCTGAGTCCGGTGGTGGTCAAGGTGATCAAGCAGGTTATGTTTGCCTGCGAAAAGGCTGGGGTCGATGTCGGCTTTTGCGGTGATATGGCGACCAAGCCAATTGAGGCGATGTTGTTGATCGGTTGCGGTGTGCGTAACCTGTCTGTTCCTCCGGCGGCAGTCGGGCCGGTCAAGGCAATGCTGCGCTCACTCGATGCGTCGCATATCACCGAATTTGTCGATGAGCTTGAGATGCGCTCGGATCATTCGATCCGCTCCGGTCTCGAACAATATGCCCGGGAATATGACGTGGTGTTATAGTGCCTCAACCGCTTTCAAATGTGTCGAGCGAGTCAGCCGCTCATCATGTTCAATATGGTGAAGGGACGGGATCGGCGTCTCTTTTGGCAGGCCAGTTTCCGGTGCGGCCTCTAGCGGATCGATTGCGTCTTTGGGCTCGTCAATCACGTCTTTTTTAGCCTCTGCCCATTCTTTAATGCCTGTTGCGTTATAGATGTGTTTCAGCACGGGAACATTTTCGATCTCGCGCACGCCATCTTTATGATTATTGAGTAATTTGAAAAAGCTGTGTACCAGATGGCCGCATAGATAACCCAAAGCGATGGAGATAATCGGGTTAAGCATATGGGTCAGTCCCATTACCGTCAGCATAACCCCGCGATGCAGCAAGGTTTCCGTCATCTCCGGATGAGTCATGATTTTAACAACATTATGTTTTAATGCAGGCTCATTCCACAAATCCTGAAAGGTGCGCCCGGTATCATAGAGTGCCAGCCCCATATGGGCGAAATGCGCCATCCCGCCATAGGGAAGATCGGGCAGGCCAAGTGATGTGGCGACCGTGTTCTCGTAAAGCGGGGTTGAATGTTCCGATGCGATAGGAGTAAAGGAACCATCGGAAAAAAACTGCTGCCATGCCTCGGAAAACTCTTGACCCATACTGTTAAAATCCAGCCCGAAGAGTGTGAAATTATCGGTGCTGAAATCGAACAGCGGATGCGATCCGCCTGTCACACTGCTGCCCCAATTTTCGATATTACGATCGAGTAGCTGTCGATTGTTGATTACCATACGGGCAATGTCTAAGGGTAGACCATCTATGCTGGCAGGGATACCTGTTTCCAAAGCGGCTAATCCAATTGAACTGTTTAAGATGGTTTTATTCTCTCGGCCACGCAGCACTTCATCGGCAAAATGGCGAAACCCTTTGGCCATATCTTCGGTCATCCCATCAACGGGCGGTGCGTGTTTTTTAGAAGACATATGTTTACCGGCGAACCTCAAAATCATCTAATGTGACTTTTGGTACGTTTAGGCATCTTGAATCCATTAAGTCCGATACAAATTGTAGGGCGGCGTTTTCTGTTAAATTGACGGAACGTCTGATTTCTTCTCTCAAATGTTTTGGAAACGGGCCTTTCGACACTTCCTCCGGATCATACTGCTTCCTGGATGTTTCCATATCGACAATCCCGTTGATTATACCTATCGTAAAACGCTCCCATTTTTCGGTAAGATCGGGACCCATTTTATCCATTAAGTTACCCATTTTATGACTGTTAACGATCTCTCTAAGCTCAGGAAGGCTTAATACACTGTCTCCAACATACTGTTTTGACATGGTAATGTAATCAATCACCGGATTGTCAGACTCAAAGTTTCCTCGTCTTTCACGGGGAGTGAGAAAATCACTTTGTCGGTATAGACCGCCAATTACCTTATCTGATGCAGTTTTGAAGGCAGTCCATTTAGCTTCATCTCTAGAGAGAAGCTTCATAAAGGCAAAAGAGTCTTCTCCTTTTATATATCTTTCTACTTTTCCCCTGTCTTCGCCAAATATTTCGGTTAGCCTGTTATTCAAATTGGCTTGATCAATGGGATGGTATGTGATGGGTTTAACCATTTTTTGCTCCGATACTTATAGTTATCCACGCTTTCATTATAGCCCGTGTAAGTGACAAAATGATGACAGTGACCCAAATTTTCTCATTCCGCCTAAAACCGTTGCGAACTCTGGCAATCCGGCTATAACGTCCTGTAGCGTCTTCACGGATAAAGGATGGTATGCAAGCGATTTCGGCAACTTATGATATCGATAGTCGGCATTATGATCATGCCGGTGCGATGATGCGTGATGTGCGCGAGGAACTGGGCTGGACGATTGAGGATGTCGGCACCAAACTACATATTCGCACGAAATATATTCTGGCGATTGAAGAAGGCCGCATGGAAGATCTGCCGGGAAAAGTCTATGCGCGTGGCTATGTGCAGAGTTATGCCGAATTTCTCGGATTAAATGCTGATGACGTGCTGGCGGGGTGTTTTGGTACGGATGAGGAGAAATCGCCGCCGGTATTTCAACTGACGGATAATCAACTGAAAGATACGGCTCGGATAAAACCCGTTATGTTGCTGGTAGCGGTGATGGGAGGTATATTGGCTTATGGGTTGTGGCATCTTGCCGATTCCGGAAAAAAGATACCGTCCGGCACATCGGAACATGTGATTCCCGAGAGTTTTACCCGGCATCTTGCGTCACAATGGATCATTACGGAGACCAATCGTGCCTGTCTGAGCTATACCGCTCATCCCGCTTTTCCACCCTGCTATCCGTTGACGCTCGGTCTGCCTGATGACTATACTTATGGGCTGAGCTCGGTCACCAGTATGATGGAACGTTCCTTATACGGAGCGGCAAGATGAGCGTGATACGCAGAAAAAGCCGGCAGGTGAATGTTGGTGGCGTATGGGTGGGAGGCGATGCACCGATCGTCGTGCAGTCCATGACCAATACCGATACTGCTGATGTGGTTTCAACCGTCCGGCAAGTCAAGGCGCTGGCCGATGCCGGATCGGAGTTGGTGCGCATTACCGTGAATACCGAAGAGGCAGCAAAGGCTGTGCCGGATATTTATGAAACATTACAGGCGCAGGGCTGTAATGTGCCGCTGGTCGGCGATTTTCACTATAACGGCCACCGCTTGCTTAAGGCTTATCCCGAGATGGCGCAATGCCTGGCCAAATACCGTATCAATCCCGGTAATGTCGGCTTCGGCACCAAACAGGAGGCGCAGTTTGCCGAAATGATCGAATGTGCGATCCGGTATGACAGACCGGTACGCGTCGGTGTGAACTGGGGCAGTCTGGATCAGAAGCTGCTGGCGCAGATGATGGATGAGAATGCCGGAAAGCCCGCGCCGGACGATGCCGATACCGTCGCACGCGAAGCGCTGGTGGTCTCGGCGTTGCAAAGTGCGCAAAAGGCTGAAGCGCTTGGGCTGGCAGGCGATAAGATTGTTTTATCCTGTAAGGTCAGCCGTGTGCAGGATTTGATCGCCGTCTACCGTATAATAGCCATGCGTTGCGATTATCCGTTACATCTGGGGCTGACCGAAGCGGGCATGGGCTCCAAGGGCATTGTGGCTTCCACGGCGGCACTGGCAGTGCTGTTGCAGGAAGGCATCGGCGATACGATCCGGGTGTCGCTGACACCGGCACCGAATGGCGATCGCACCGAGGAAGTCACAGTAGCGCAGCAGATTCTGCAGACCATGGGGCTCAGACATTTCATGCCGCTGGTGACGGCCTGTCCCGGCTGCGGCCGCACGACCAGCACGGTGTTTCAGGAGCTGGCAGAAGAGATTCAGGGCTATATTGCCGGGCGTATGCCTGTGTGGAAACAGCACTATGATCAGGTTGAAAAAATGGATGTGGCGGTGATGGGCTGTATTGTTAATGGACCCGGCGAGAGCAAACATGCTAATATCGGCATCAGCCTGCCGGGCACGGGTGAATCGCCGGTGGCGCCGGTCTTTGAAGACGGCAGGAAAACCGTAACATTGCGGGGAGAGGATATTGCAGATCAGTTCAAACAGTTGCTCGAAGCCTATGTGGAGCGCAGCTATTGTCAGAAGGAGTCGAATATTGCCTAGACCTGCCATGATGATTATCGGTATGTTTTTACTATGCTTGTCTACGAGCGATACCGTGTATGCGCAGGAAGCAGTGGAGGCTGAACCGCCGTCTGTGGACACATCGTCCGCTGCACCTGCCATAAGTATCAATGACCCGTTGTATAAAGCGATTATGGCAGACGAGCTGTCGGCCGTGCGTCGGATGACGAACGAAGAAACGGATGTGAATGCATCATTTGCTGATGGGTCCTATCCCATCATTGTCGCGTCGGAACATGCCTCGATCGGTGTGATAAAAGTACTGACGGCGCTTGGTGCCAAAACTAAGGTAAAGGATGCACATGGCCGGACACCGATGCATTATGCCGCTATGCAGGGTGATCTGGAAAAGATAAAATATCTTCTCGCGTTCGGTGCAGAGGCTGACACGCTGGATGAAGACAATATATCACCGCTATATTACGCCTATATGGAGGGCCATCTTCATGTGGCGGATTATCTGGTACGGGAAGAAAACGCCAAAGTGAACCGCACGGACAAGGACGGGTATCTGCTGGCATTTGAGATTGTCGAAAAAGAGGATCGGCCTGATATTATTCAACATATGGTGAGTAACGGGCTGAATATCTTTAAACGTGATGCGCAGGATTTACGCTTGATGGATATTGCTAAAATCTATGATCATATGCAGAGCTATCATATCCTCAATGCGGCCTATCAGCAAAAAATTCAGGAATTCTACCGCCGTTTGACCAGCGGAAATGAAGGCCGGCCGCAAACTCCGGGTCAGGCTCCCGGTTCCGGTATGCCGGGATACCCTCCTTTTTAGCTAATCATGATATCCGATGAGTAAGACCCTACAGCCCGTGCGCGGTACGCATGATTTATTGCCAGACGATATGCGGCGCTATAATCATATTGTCCGGCTGGCATCCGATGCGGCGCGCTGTTACGGCTTTGAACAGATGTCAACGCCGGTGTTTGAATTCAGCGAAGTATTCCACCGCACCCTGGGCGACACCTCGGATGTGGTCAGCAAGGAGACTTATACATTCGACGATCGCGGTGGTGAGTCGATTACTTTGCGTCCGGAAATGACGGCATCGATGGTACGTGCCTTCTTGTCAAATGGCTTGCAGGAAACATTGCCATGCAAGTTTTTTTATGCCGGTCCGGCTTTCCGTTATGAGCGACCGCAAAAGGGCCGCCAACGGCAGTTTCATCAGATTGGTGTCGAGCTGTTGGGGGCAGGTGAAGTCCAGGCTGATATCGAAGTGATTGCATTGGCGCAGCAATTGTTTGGGGTACTCGGGTTAGCGGACAAGGTCACGTTGGAAATCAATTCACTCGGCGATAGTGAGAGCCGCACAGCCTATCGTGCAGCGCTGGTCGAGTATTTCACGCAACATAAAGATACACTCTCCGAAGACAGTCGGAAACGGCTGGAGAAAAACCCGCTTCGGATTCTCGACTCCAAAGACGCTCAGGATCAGATACTGGCATCTGAAGCACCCGACAGGCTGGATTATTTTAATGACGGGTCGAAAGCTTTTTTCGATTCGCTCAGAGAAAGACTGGATGTGCTTGGCATTCGGTATAAAGTTAATCCGAATCTGGTGCGCGGGCTTGATTATTATGCGCATACCGTGTTTGAATTCACTACCGAGGCGCTGGGGGCGCAGAATGCGGTGCTAGCGGGTGGGCGCTATGACGGACTGGTCGAACTGATGGGCGGTCCGCCGACGCCGGGCATCGGCTGGGCTGCAGGGATTGAACGGATGATGGCATTGCTTGAAGCTGGCGATATAACATTGCCGGAAAAAACGCGGCCGATCGTGATGATTCCGTTGGGTGAGGCAGCAGAACAGGAAATATTGAACATCGCCTGCGCGCTGCGCCGCCAGGGGTTTGTGATTGAACAAGGCTATCGTGGCAACATGACAAAGCGTATGAAAAAAGCGGATAAGCTTGGGGCTTGTGCTGCGTTGATTCTGGGTGAAGATGAATTAAAAGCCAATATGGTGCTTGTCAAAGATCTGAGCACGGGCAAACAGCAGACCGTGCCGCGTGAGGCGCTCGAACAGGCGCTTGCACCTTATAAGCAGGACCATTAGATAGATGAAACTCGATAAAAAACTGGATGCATTGATTGCACGCCACAAGGAATTGAATGATCAGCTGGCATCGCCTGAAGTTGCCAGTAGTGGTGAGTTCGGCAAATTGTCGAAGGAATTGTCCGACCTGACACCGATCGTGGAAACGGCGATGACCCTGCGTCAGACGCGTCAGGAAATCGAGGAGGCCGAACAGTTGGTGGCAGATCCGGACTCCGATGCCGAGATGAAAGCGCTGGCAGAAGAGGAAAAACAAAGTCTGGAGAAACTGCTTCCCACATTGGAAGAGCAGTTGAAGATTGCGTTGCTGCCTAAAGATGAAGCTGATGAACGCAATGCGATTTTGGAGGTACGTGCTGGCACGGGCGGTGAAGAAGCGGCACTGTTTGCGGCGGAATTGTTCCGCATGTATCAGCGCTGTGCCGAGCGCAAGGGTTGGCGATTTGGCATACTGGATGTCAACGAAACCGGCATCGGTGGCTATAAAGAGGCCAGCGCTGAGATTACCGGCCGCAATGTGTTTGCGGCATTGAAATTCGAGTCTGGCGTGCATCGGGTACAGCGTGTGCCGGAAACCGAATCCGGCGGGCGGATTCATACCTCGGCGGCGACAGTCGCGGTGCTGCCCGAAGCCGAAGAGGTTGATGTGCAGATTGACGAAAAAGACTTGCGTATCGATGTCTTCCGCGCCAGCGGTCCGGGCGGTCAGTCGGTCAACACTACCGACAGCGCGGTGCGGATTGTGCATGTACCGACGGGCATTACCGTATCGCAGCAGGATGAAAAATCGCAGCATAAAAACAAGGCCAAGGCGATGAAAGTGTTGCGCGCGCGTCTATATGATCTGGAGCGAGAAAAAGCGATGAGGGAGCGTTCGGATGCGCGCAAGTCGCAGGTCGGATCGGGCGATCGTTCCGAACGTATCCGCACCTATAATTATCCGCAGGGGCGCGTGACCGATCATCGTATCAATCTCACCTTATATAAATTGCAGGAGGTATTGGACGGTGATCTAGATGAGATTACCCAGGCACTGATTACCGAAGATCAGGCGGCACGTCTGGCGGCGATGGATGAAGAAGAATGAGCATTCGTGGCGTCATAGGTGATGCCGCTGACCGGTTGCAGGAAGCGGGTATTTCCTCTGCTCCCCTGGATGCGCGGCTGCTCATGCAGCAGGCGCTTGGCTATGATCATGCGACGTTGATCAGGCATTCGGATAATTCGTTGGCGCAGGATCAGCAGGAAAGATTTGAGCAGTTGCTGGCGCGCCGTATGCGGCGCGAACCACTGTCACATATTACCGGCTACCGAGAATTCTGGAAACACCGCTTCCTCGTTTCACCCGAAGTGCTCGACCCCAGACCGGACAGTGAAACGCTGATCGAAGCGGTCTTACGCTATCTTCCGGACAAAGGAAAAACCTTTACCATGTTGGATTTAGGCGTTGGTTCGGGCTGTCTGTTACTGAGTCTGCTTGGCGAATATCCGAATGCCCGCGGGGTGGGGGTGGATATCAGCGAAGCGGCATTGGCGGTGGCCAGGCAGAATGCCGAACAGCTGGCGTTGGAGGCGCGATGCGATTTTTTACAGGATAATTGGGGAAAGACATTGCATCCTGCATTTGATATGATAATAAGTAACCCGCCCTATATTGCAGATGTGGATATGGAGCATCTGGAGCCGGAGGTTGGAAGATATGAACCGCGCCTGGCGCTTTCCGGTGGGCAGGATGGGTTAGCAGCATATCGTGCTATCGCACTTCAGCTGAAGCGGTTGCTTCGTAAAAGAGGGCTGGCGGTGGTTGAGCTTGGCGCAGGTCAGCATGATGCGGTGGCTCGTATCATGTGTGAAGCAGGGCTTGAAAGGAAAGAGAGTGCCGAAGATATATCGGGGATAGATCGGGCGCTGATAATAACGCATTAACAGTAGGAATCAGACACTATGCGCAAACGAAATTATTCCGGCGGCAACCGCGGACGTGGACGTAGCAACAACAGAGGACGCGGTAATGACAACCAGTCGCTGGCGCGTCAGAAAAAACATGCGCTGACACAAAAGGAAAAATACCTGAATCAGGCGCGTGATGCGTTGACCAATGGCGATCGTGTGACGGCGGAATATTACTACCAGCATGTCGAACATTTTTCACGCGTGGTCGGCGAGATCATTGAAAAAGAGCCGAAACCTGATATGGCGGTAGAAGAGGCTGGCCAGGAGGCGGATGATGCGGATGCGTCTGCAGAAGCGTCGGGGGATGATGGGGTGACATCGCAGGAAGCAAAAGGTAATGGCGTCAAGTCCCTGCCGGCGAAAAAGCCGCGTACAAAACAACAGAAAAGTGGAGATATTCCTCTGCCGGAATCTGTATTGCCCAAAGCGAATGACGTGGATGATTCGACGCAGGCGGCGTCGTCTTAGCACTTTACTCTTTCGCTTCCGGTTCGAACCAGGCTTTGAGCGTGCCCAGTTTGATGTCAATCTCCAGCGCAAGCGGGATTACCGGTGCATCACGACCGACATAAAGATAAGCAACGGGCTCACCCTCTTCATAACGTTTGAT
Organism: Rickettsiales bacterium; assembly: GCA_028281385.1. GTDB lineage: Bacteria > Pseudomonadota > Alphaproteobacteria > Rickettsiales > UBA3002 > JANQJY01. The sequence goes on from JANQJY010000111.1 coordinate 11,480, forward strand.
TTCCTTATCGGTAAAGCCGTCAACAAGCTGTCGGGTCAGCGCCAGTTTGTGGACGGGATAAGTGGTTTCGTCGATGAGATATCCCTCTTTGCCCAGTCTATTGGCATGTATGCTCATCAGTCGCTGTCCGTCATAAAATGACAATGAAAAGCCAGTCTGGTCTTGCTTTATGGCATCCAGCAGAGCGCGGCGAAAGTCCCATAGCAGATTGCCGGGCGTGGTTACATCTGTTACTTTTTCCCTGCTTACAGGTGGACGGTGCCAGGGATCGTCTTCGGGAAACACATCGCGCAGGGTCAACTCACCTAGCGTGTCGTAACGCAGCCGCGTATGTTTCTGCTCGCTGACGTCCGGATCGGTTTCATACTCGAACGACAGGCTGTGCATGCTTTTCTGACCATCGGTGATACCATAGCTTTTGCTTAAAGATTTCAGTTTTTTGAAAATGCGTACAATGCCGCGGCTTTTAAACGAAGCCGTCAATTCATACTGATTGCCGTTATCTTCGACATCCAGCCACAGTTTGGCGAAGGGAATCCCGCTCCAGGAAAAATAATAGGTGCCGCGAATATTGATGGGAGCAGTTGTATCCGCCTGTGCCACTGCATGACAGGTGAACGGCATGATCAGCATCAGTGCAGTGAATAACGCAACTCGTCTCTTGCAAAATCGGGCAATCATTTCCATATTCCTTATATAACAGGAAAAAACGAGAGTGCATCATGGAGTTTGATCATTATACGGATAAAGCCCGCAAAGCCCTACAGGAAGCGCAGTCGCTGGCCCTGCGGCGCAACCATCAGCGCTTCACTCCGGCGCATGTGTTAAGCGGTGTCCTGAAACAGGATGATAGTGCAGGGCGATTGATTAATACGGCCGGTGGCGATGCAGATCAACTTGAAGGTGCGCTGGAAGGTCTGCTAAGCGGCTACCCGAAGGTGGAAGGCAGCGGTGCCGGACAGCTCTATGTAGCGCCGGAAACTGCCCGTGTGTTTGATGTGGCGGACGAATTGGCGAAAAAAGCCAAGGATGAATTTATCACCACCGAGCGTTTGTTGCAGGCGGTATTGATGGAGCCGTCCGATGTTGCCGAAATCATGAAAAAAGCTGGGCTGAACCCGCAGGCACTCAACAAGGCGATCAATGACATGCGCGGCGGACGGGCGGCGACCAGCGCCAATGCCGAAGAGCAGTATGAGTCATTGAAAAAATACACCAAAGACCTGACCGAAGCGGCGAAGGAAGGCAAGCTCGATCCGGTAATCGGGCGGGAGGAGGAAATTCGCCGAGCGATGCAGGTGCTCTCGCGCCGTACGAAAAACAACCCGGTGCTGATCGGCGAGCCGGGGGTCGGAAAGACCGCGATTATCGAAGGACTGGCGCAACGTATTGTTGCGTGGGACGTGCCGGAGAATCTCAAGGAAAAACGTTTACTGTCACTCGATCTCGGCGCGCTGGTGGCGGGTGCCAAATTCCGCGGCGAATTCGAGGAACGCCTGAAGGGTGTGCTGGCGGAGATCGACAATGCTGCTGGAGAAATTATTCTGTTTATCGATGAATTACATACGTTGGTTGGCGCCGGTGCGGCGGAAGGTTCGATGGATGCGTCGAACCTGCTCAAACCCGCTTTGGCACGCGGTGAATTGCATTGTGTCGGCGCGACCACGCTCAATGAATACCGCAAACATATTGAAAAAGATGCGGCGCTGGCACGGCGGTTTCAGTCGGTATTCGTCTCCGAGCCGACGGTGGAAGATACCATCTCGATCCTGCGTGGTCTGAAGGAAAAATATGAAGTACATCACGGCATTCAGATCAGCGATTCGGCGCTGGTGGCGGCAGCGACTCTGTCGCACCGCTATATCACCGACCGGTTTCTGCCCGACAAGGCGATTGATCTGATGGATGAGGCGGCAAGCCGTCTGCGTATGGAGGTGGACAGCAAGCCCGAGGAACTCGATGAGATCGACCGCAGGCTGATTCAGATGAAAATTGAGCGCGAAGCGTTGAAAAAAGAGAGTGATGCTGCCTCGAAAGACCGGTTGAAGAAGCTAGAAAAAGATATTAAGGGGCTGGAAAAAGAGTCAAAGGAACTGACGGAGCGCTGGCAGAAGGAAAAGGAACGGCTGGCCGGATCGTCCAAGGTCAAGGAACAGCTGGAAGCGGCCCGACTGGAACTGGAACAGGCGCAGCGCAAGGGTGATCTGGCGCGTGCGGGCGAGTTGAGTTACGGGATCATTCCGGAACTGGAAAAACAGGTTTCCGATGCGGAAACAGGTGGTAAGAATGCCTCGGAAAACAGTCTGGTGAAAGAGGTGGTGACCGATGGCGAGATTGCCGAAGTGGTTTCGCGCTGGACGGGGATTCCGGTCGATAAGATGCTCGAAGGTGAACGCGAAAAGCTGCTGCAGATGGAAGAAAAACTCGGCGGCCGTGTTATTGGTCAGGAAGAAGCGGTCCAGGCGGTCAGCCATGCGGTGCGCCGGTCGCGTGCCGGCTTGCAAGACCCGGGCAAGCCGATCGGTTCCTTCCTGTTTCTTGGGCCGACAGGCGTGGGGAAAACCGAACTGACCAAGGCACTGGCCGAATTCCTGTTCGATGATGAACAGGCGATGGTGCGCATTGACATGTCGGAATTCATGGAAAAACATGCGGTGGCACGATTAGTCGGTGCGCCTCCCGGCTATGTCGGCTATGACGAGGGCGGGGTGTTGACCGAAGCGGTGCGCCGTCGGCCTTATCAGGTGATTCTGTTCGATGAAGTCGAAAAGGCTCATCCTGATGTATTCAATATCCTGCTGCAGGTGCTCGATGATGGCCGGCTGACCGACGGGCAGGGCCGCACCGTTGATTTCAAAAATACGCTGATTATTCTTACCTCCAATCTCGGGGCGCATCATATTGTCGAACTGGCGGATGACCAGCCGGTCGAAGCGGTGCGCGATCAGGTGATGGAGGTGGTGCGCGGTGCATTCCGCCCGGAGTTTCTCAACCGGCTCGATGAAGTGATTCTATTCCACCGTTTAAATCGCGGGCATATGGTCGATATTGTTGAGATTCAGGTGAATTATCTGATGTCGCTGCTGGCGGACCGGCGCATCACCCTGTCGCTCGACGACACGGCGAAACAATGGCTCGCCGATCAGGGCTATGATCCGGTTTATGGCGCACGGCCGCTTAAACGAGTGATCCAGAAGAAGTTACAAGATGTGCTGGCGACGAAGATTCTTCAGGGTGATATCAAGGATGGTGCGACGGTTGAGGTCAGCGCGTACGATCTCGGCCTGCATATTGCGGTTGAGGCAGCGGCGTAGTATACTGCTTCCATGTCCCGGAAGCTGGAAGATGTGTCGTTTGACGATATTGATGCCCTGAAAACGCACGATAATGCCGATACTGCACTGCCGACGTTACGTGTGGGCGGAGATCCTCTGAACAGAAAGCCAGTGAAGCTAGTCACACTGCACGTATTACCGATGAACGCACGAAGACCGATGACGTGACTATCACCGTTACTGTCAAACGATGATTACTCGGCCGATGCGAGTTTGATACCGGATTTCGCCATATCGGCAATCTGACGTTCAATTTTGCCGATATGTGTCTTAAAGGCTGTCAGTTGCCCACCCTTCAGGGTCTTGCCGGTTTTGAACTTCACTTTGGTGGGATTGACCTGTGTGCCGTGTTTGAGGATTTCATAGTGCAGATGCGGTCCGGTCGAACGGCCGGTCGAGCCGACATAGGCAATCACCTGGCCCTGTTTGACGCGCTGCCCGCTTCTCAAGCCTTTGGCGAAACGGCTGATATGTGCATAGGCAGTGGAATAGGTGTCGTTATGTTTCAGGCGCACATAATTACCATACCCGCCCTTGCGGCCGCGATAGGTGACAACACCGTCACCCGCGGCATAGATCGGCGTGCCGGTGGGAGCGGCGAAATCCACGCCTTTATGCATTTTGTTATAGCCCAGAATCGGATGTTTGCGCATACCGTAGCCGGAAGACATGCGCGCACCGTTAACTGGCGTTTTCAGAAGTGCTTTAACGACGCTCTCGCCTTGTTCATTATAATAACCTTCAATCCCGTCCTTATCTTTATAGTGATAGATTTTCAGCGACTCTCCGCTGAGTTTCAGCATGGCGTAATGAATGTCGCCATAGCCGACGACCGTACCGTCTTCGGTCATGCTTTTATCGAACAGCACTTCGACCTGATCACCGGTCTGAATCTGGCGCTGGAAATCGACGTCGTAACTGTAGGCTTTGACCAGTTCGGCCAGTATGCCCTGGGGAATGCCATGTTCAATGCCGGTCTGAAACAGGCTGCTGGTAATGGTTCCGCCTGCGAAACTAGGTTCACTGGTCAAAGGGAGTGAGATTTTCGCTGCCATCATTTCTCCTGCCTCGTTACGGGAGAGTTCTATTGAATCCACCGTATTTAGCTGAATGATAAGGTCGTCGATGGCTCGTTTTTCCTCACTTTCTTTCTGAGGCGCCAATCCAAGTTTGATTTCCTGTCCGACGCGCAGATTTCTCGGGTCATACACTTTCTTCAATGCTTCCACGGCAAGATAGGCCTGTTCATACCCGGCGCCATTGGCGACCAGCATGTTTAGCAGTGTGTCACCTTTACCGACTTTAATGACTGATTCATTGCTTTCTTCTTCGGCAGTGCCTTCTGCTGCCAGCATTGCATCGGCGGCAGAGAAATAATCGGCATAGTCGCCTGCAGATGTTTCTTTGGCAGGGGCGTCTGCAGAGGTTGCCGTTAAAAAGGGAAGCTGTAGCGAGGCAGACATTGGCGCGGAAAAATCAATTTCACGGGAAGCAATATCCGCCATGAAAGAAGCCGCCATGCCGAATACCAGACCGATGGCAAACCAGGTAAAGCGCACATTATAGGGCTGAACCCCTTTGACACCCGACCTGCGATAATAATGAATACGAGGTTGTGCAAGCATAAACGTCGTCACATCAGTGCCTTTCCACACTAAGGTTTTTAATGGACGCTAACCAGCTTGCCTTCGCTTAAGAATATTAATGTATTCTTATGTTTGACTAATTAACGCCACATTATATGGCAAATGGCAAGAAAAAACTATGGTTTTTTACCATTTTAGTGCAGGCCAGCACTAAAGAAGAATGAATAGATGTCAAAGTATCCGCAAAAAATTGCTTGGACAGCTTTGTGTGTAACGCGGGTACGAATGTTGAAAAAACTTTTACAATCAGCCTGTTGTTTCTGGTGCCGCACGTGGGCAAAAATACCTGTATTTTGCGCTTGACTGCCTGAGGGCTTGTCTTTATGTTGCGTCCTCCGCGATGTACGGCTGGCTGTATGTTGTGTAGAAATGAAACGGAATAGAAACTAGCGTGCAAGCTCCCTTCCTCTGAAGATGATTATGAAGGACCGCCTGTACGGATAACAGAAGGATTGGATTGGCATGCCTACCATTAACCAGCTCGTGCGCAAAGGCCGCAAGACGGTGGCCAAACGAAACAAGGTGCCGGCCATGCAGGCCTGTCCTCAGAAGCGCGGCGTGTGTACCCGTGTTTACACGACTACCCCGAAAAAACCGAACTCTGCTTTACGTAAGGTCGCGCGTGTGCGTCTGACAAACGGTTTTGAAGTGACAGCTTATATTCCGGGTGAGGGGCATAACCTGCAGGAACACTCAGTCGTGATGATTCGCGGCGGTCGTGTGAAAGACCTGCCAGGTGTGCGCTATCACATCGTCCGTGGAACGCTGGATACCCAGGGCGTACAGGACCGTAAGCAGAATCGTTCGAAATATGGCGCGAAGCGTCCGAAGTGACGGTAAGACTTAGCGGCTTTGCCGCTTAGGCTCCCGTCATCCCGGCGACCCGCTGCGCCAGCGCTAGCGCGGCGAGAGGCCGGGATCTGGAGAGAAAAGAAGTTAAGATTCCCGCTTGCGCGGGAATGACAAAAAGGAAAGATGAGGAACTGAAATTATGTCACGTCGTCATGCAGCCGAAAAACGCGTTATCAATCCGGACCCGAAATACGGGGATGTCACCATCAATAAATTCATGAATGTCATGATGCTCGATGGCAAGAAATCCGTGGCGGAGCGGATCATGTATGGCGCACTCGATATTGTGCAGGAAAAAACCAAGCAGGATCCGGTGAAAGTATTTCATGAAGCACTCGATAATGTAAAGCCGTCGGTAGAAGTGCGTTCCCGCCGTGTCGGTGGTGCAACCTATCAGGTGCCGACCGAAGTACGTGAAGAGCGCCGTGTGGCACTGGCTTTGCGCTGGGTGATTGGTGCGGCACGTAAACGCTCTGAAAAAACCATGCGTGAGCGGGTGGCGTCGGAATTGATGGATGCCGTCAATCAGCGCGGTACGGCAGTGAAGAAACGCGAAGATACGCATAAGATGGCCGAAGCCAACAAGGCGTTCAGCCATTTCCGCTGGTAGATTAAGTTTGGGATTTGGATTAAAGGAATAAACGAGCATGTCACGACAAACCCCCATAGAGCATTACCGTAATATCGGGATCATGGCGCATATCGATGCGGGTAAGACCACGACGACCGAGCGGATTCTGTATTACACCGGTAAGTCGCATAAGATTGGTGAAGTACATGAAGGTGCGGCGACCATGGACTGGATGGAACAGGAGCAGGAACGCGGCATTACCATTACCTCGGCAGCAACCACGGCTTTCTGGCCTCGTAACGATATTAATTATCGTATCAATATTATCGATACGCCGGGCCACGTCGATTTTACCATTGAAGTAGAACGCTCACTTCGCGTGCTTGATGGCGCGGTGGCGGTGTTCGATTCGGTGGCGGGAGTGGAGCCGCAATCTGAAACTGTTTGGCGTCAGGCTGATAAATACGGTGTGCCGCGTATGTGTTTCGTCAATAAGATGGACCGGATCGGTGCCGATTTCTTCCGCTGTGTCGAGATGATCGTTGATCGCTTAGGCGCAGTGCCGCTGGTGACGCAACTGCCGATCGGTGCGGAAGACGAATTTAAAGGCGTGGTCGATCTGATCAAAATGAAAGCGCTGATCTGGCAGGATGAGTCCCTCGGTGCTAAGTGGGATGAGGTGGATATTCCGGCGGATCTGGCCGATCAGGCCCAGGAATACCGCGAAAAGCTAATTGAAACCGCGGTCGAGCAGGATGACGATCTGCTGGAGAAATACCTTGGTGGTGAAGAGCCGAATGAAGATCAGATGCGCAGCTGTATCCGTAAAGGCACGACGAATTTGAGCTTTGTACCGGTGCTGTGTGGTTCGGCTTTCAAGAACAAAGGTGTACAACCTCTGCTCGATGCGGTGGTGGATTATATGCCGGCGCCGATTGACGTCCCCGCGATTAAGGGTGTCGATGCCAATGATGAAGACAAAGAGATCGAGCGTAAGTCATCGGATGACGAGCCGCTGTCTGCACTGGCCTTTAAAATCATGACCGATCCGTTCGTCGGCTCGCTGACCTTTACGCGGGTCTATTCTGGTGTGTTACAGGCAGGGTCGTATGTGCAGAATACGGTCAAAGGCAAGAAGGAGCGTGTGGGACGAATGCTGCTGATGCATGCCAATAGCCGTGAAGATATCAAAGAAGCCTATGCTGGCGATATTGTTGCGATTGCCGGACTGAAAGACACCACAACCGGTGATACGCTGTGTGCGCAGGATTCCCAAGTGATTCTCGAGCGTATGGAATTCCCCGAGCCGGTGATTGAAATCGCCGTCGAGCCAAAGACCAAGGGTGATCAGGAAAAAATGTCGATTGCGCTGGGCCGTCTGGCGGCGGAAGATCCGTCGCTGCGTCTGACGTCGGATGAAGAATCCGGCCAGACGATTCTCAAGGGGATGGGTGAACTGCACCTGGAGATTATCGTCGATCGCCTGAAGCGTGAATTCAAGGTCGAAGCCAATATCGGTGCACCGCAGGTGGCGTATCGCGAAAGCTTTGGTCAGGCCTATGAAGTCGATTACACCCATAAGAAACAGTCCGGTGGTGCCGGTCAATTTGCGCGCGTGATCATTGATTTCGAGCCGGTCAAGCCGGGTGAAGGTTTCAGCTTTGAGAGCAAGGTTGTCGGCGGTAACGTGCCGAAGGAATATATTCCGGGCGTGCAGAAAGGCATTGAATCGCAAATGGAATCCGGTGTATTGGCGGGTTTTCCGGTAATTGATTTCAAGGCAACGCTGAAAGACGGTGCGTATCACGATGTTGACTCCAGCGTCATGGCGTTCGAGATTGCCGGTCGTGCGGCCTTCCGTGAAGCGATGCAGGGCTCACAGCCCAAACTGCTCGAGCCGATCATGAAGGTCGAAGTGGTCACGCCGGAAGATTATATGGGCGATATCATCGGCGATCTGTCGAGTCGCCGCGGTACGGTGCAGGGAATGGATCAGCGTGGCAATGCGCGCGTAGTCAATGCCATGGTGCCGCTGGCTAATATGTTCGGATATATCAATGATTTGCGTTCGATGTCTTCAGGCCGCGCGCAGTTCAGCATGGTATTCGATCATTATGAAGATGTTCCGGCCAATGTGGCGGAAGAGATTAAGGCAAAAGTGGCCTGACGCTGAACGAAGTGAAGCGGAAGGTCATCCCGGCGTAGGCCGGGATCTGGTAAACGAAGGAAAGATGAAAAGGAGTAAGGATTATGTCGAAAGAGAAGTTTGAGCGTAATAAGCCGCATTGCAATATCGGGACGATCGGCCATGTGGATCATGGCAAGACGTCGTTGACGGCGGCGATCACG
>JANQJY010000021.1 GCA_028281385.1 Rickettsiales bacterium
CTACGCGATGTTCTTTTACATCCAGCATTTTTGCCACTTTTTCTGCCGCTTTCAATTCGACGGCATGGCGTTGTCCGTAAGAGAAGCTCATCGCATAGAGCTCATAGCCCTCCGACGCGGCAATTGCGCCGGTCGTGGCGGAATCCAGCCCGCCGCTTAATAATAACACTGCTTTTTTACTGTCGCCCATTACTTCAATCCTGCCAACCGGTGCGTCTGAATCGAAAGACGGTAGCCATACTCCATCGCCAGCTTGGTCGCATGAGCCAGATTGGCGCTGTTTTTTGCTTCGTCTTCTTCATTCATCGGCTGTACATACACCGGAATGTTGTAGGCGCTTTGTCCCACTTCTTCAACTGATTTATAGCTGTCGTCACCGGCAGAAATAATAAATTTGAGCGCCTGAATTCGTGGCAACAGATCTTCGCGGATCGGGTGATAGTGCTGCTGACTCATTTTCGGCGAACAGATAATATCGACGTCTTCAGGCACTGCGCGGTACAGCGTACCATTGGTTTCGATCTGTACTTTGAACCCCTGTTCAATCAATGTGCCGCATAACCGTTCGATCGGCTGGCGCAGCGGCTCACCGCCGGTAATCACCACCAGCGAACGAATGCGATTGCCATGTTTGTCGCATGATAACCTGTCCACTTCATTAATCATCTCATCCAGGGCCTTGTTCTCAAAACTCTCAAACTCGGTATCGCAGAAATGACAGGCCAGATTACATCCGCCCAGACGGACAAACACCGCAGGCCAGCCAGTATACGGCCCCTCGCCTTGCAGGGTCGGGAAAATCTCCTGCACGTCGAGTGTCATGCCATCTCCCTTTTCAGGCGGGCGGATCGGATTAGTGCCAAACATCGTCTCGTTATATGATAAGCGGTTGCATTCGGATATTAACTCATTTATTGCATTCAGTGAGTTTCGCGCGTCATTCCACGGATTTTGTCAGTAGACAAAATCATAGTGGAATCCAAGTGAAAAATGCCAGTAGGCATTTTTGACATCGTTTGTCTTCTGACAAACGAGTCCTGGGTTCCCGGATCAAAACGCCTCCTTGCGTTTTGTCCGAGGATGACGAATGTAGGGGGATCCATGAGCATTAATAAAGACGTCAAAGACAAAAAGCTGGCCACGCGACTGGTACGTGGCGGCACCACGCGTACGGAATATGGCGAGGTGTCGGAAGCGATTTTCATGAATTCCGGTTTTTGCTACGACTCGGCCGAAGTTGCCGAGAGCCGTTTTAACGGTGAGGCACCAGGTTATGTTTATAGTCGCTATCTCAATCCGAGTCTGGCCATGCTCGAAGAAAAACTGGCACTGCTAGAAGGTGCAGAACAGGCCTGCGTGATGGGCAGTGGCATGGCGGCGGTGCATGCCAGTATGATGAGCTTTCTCAAAACCGGTGATCATGTCGTGGCCAATCGTGTGTTGTTTGGGTCGTGCTATTATATTATTACCGAAGTGCTGCCGCGCTTTGGCATTACTTACACGCTAGTTGACAGTGATGACCTTGAAGCGTGGAAAAAAGCGATCAACATACCCCATACCACCTGTATCTTTATCGAAAGCCCGGCCAACCCGTTGCTAAGCATTACCGATATCGAAGCAGTCTGCAATATGGCGCATGATGTCGATGCAAAAGTCATCGTCGATAATATCTTTGCCACCCCACTCTATCAGAAGCCATTCGAACTAGGTGCAGATATCGTTGTCTATTCCACGACCAAGCATATGGACGGCCAGGGCCGCACATTGGGCGGTGCAGTATTGGGATCAGAAGAGTATATCACCGAAACATTGCTGCCCTATCACCGTCATACCGGTCCGGCGCTCAGCCCGTTTAATGCCTGGGTTATTCTGAAATCGTTAGAGACATTTCATCTGCGGATGAAAGCCCATACCGATAATGCTGAAGAGATCGCTAATATACTGAACGATCATCCAAAGGTAGAGCGACTCTATTATCCGCATCATAGTTCACATCCGCAATGTGATATTGCTAAAAAACAAATGTCACGCGGCGGGAGCCTGATCGCCTTTTCGGTCGAAGGCGGCAAAGAAAGTGCCTTTCGCCTGATGAATGCCCTGAAGTTGATTGATATTTCCAATAATCTCGGCGATGCAAAAAGCCTGATCACTCATCCCGCGACCACTACCCATTCGAATATCGAGGAAGCCACGCGCAATGAACTCGGCATTAGTGACGGTATGCTACGGCTGTCGGTCGGACTGGAAGACAGGATGGATTTAATCGACGATCTGAATCAGGCGCTTGAGAACTGTATTTAGAGACACCCGCGCGCTTTAAACGCGGCCTTTACATCTTCATAGGCCGTTTTGAGCTTTTCCAGCGCTTCCTGCTTAGCATTTTGTTCTTCCCGATACTCATACTCTTTGCAGAGATCTGCCAACACATTTGCACCGATATTGAGCGAGGTGCCTTTTAACTCATGTAATGTATTTTCCCACTCAGTCCGATTGCCGGTGGTCAATGCTTCAAGTGCTTTGTCTAAACAACGTTCATACGTGTTGGCAAATGCACCCGCCAGTGCCTTTTCCAGCTCGCTATCACCGGCACAGATCGTTTCCAGCCGATTTGGGTCTAACGCATCTTTCATTATCTTAACACCGTCGGTTTGGGGTTAAACAGGGGATGTATCACCACATCTCCGGGTCGTATGTTTTTAAGCACAGATATACCGGCTTTCAAATAAAGAAATGCCTTTACGGGATAATAAGCCTGCACCTCCTGCTTCAGTGCGTTCAGTACTACTTCCGGCATAATCTGCAGAATCTCACCCGATGCATCAATAAATAAGACATCTACCGGCGTATAATTCTGCATCTGAATCAACGGCAATTCGGTAACATGACTCAGAACAATCATAATAGCGGTGCCTTCTTCAATACGGCTCAGGCCGACAATCGAAGGCTGACGCAGTGCAAGCTGTGAGCGTATCATCACTTCGAACGGATGTTCTGTGACAGGTTCGGATATGTCTTCTTCTCCAGCTTCTTTCTGTAACCATGGCAGCGTATCTCCTACTGGCTCGGCAGGTTTTTTTTCTACAGGCTTTGCCCTGCGCTGCATACGCCGGATATATTCATCCGTACTGCTGATGGCGGAACGAATGACAATCTCATCTTTTTGCGATACCAGCGCCTGTGCAGGCATTGCCACTGCCAATATGATCAGTAGAATACAGACTCTCATAAGCGTGTATTATTCCAAAAACAACACGCGGTCACCTGATTTGATACGGAGCGCCTTTGACATACCGCCCTGCAGCTCCAATACATAACGTACCGGCCAGTTACTGGTAATGATATCCTGCGAATAAGGTACCGTATGTTCGACGATTTCAACAATACGCCCTTCTTCATCGATAAATAGCATATCCAGAGAAAGAAACGTGTTTTTCATCCACATTTGAATATGTTGCGGTTCCTTGAAATCAAATATCATGCCCTGATAGGGATCCAGTGACTTACGGTACATCAATCCTAACTGACGCTGATCAACCGTTGTGGCAAACTGAACGAACAGATTATGCGTCTGGCTTTTGGTTTTGATATCGATATAACCGCTGGTAAATGCCCATACCGGTGCTGCAGACACCAGCAGTATACACAAACATAAACTACCGTACCATCTCACTGCTCTTAACCTCCTGTTAACCCTATTATGCTACGATGTATAGGAGTTAATTGTAACAAAATCTTCATATTTCAGGCTATTTTTTGGCTTAGAATTTTAGAACGGTACTAAAATATCGTTGAAAAAATGTGACGGGAGTAGGAATTATGCGATTTTTTCAGGAATTGCCCAAGCAGTTTCGCGATAAGAATAATAAGAATACCGCCAAAGGCGTGTATATGGAGCAATTGAAAAAGGGTAATAAAAATGCCAAGAATACCTCCAAGGAAGATCGTTTCAGAGAGATTTACAAGGAAAAGGTAGCGGAACTGCGCAACCAGGCCTTGAAAGGTGCAACCTACACCTTCCAACTGCCCGGCACGGATCCCTCGAAAACCCGCGAACTATCCAAAGGCGCACAGGAAATTATCAACAAGATTGCTGAGAAAAAAGCCAAAAAAGCCGAAAAGACAATGAAAAAGGCCAATCAGGTCACCATCGCGCCGAAATACTTTACCGGATTGCAGGGAGGTCGTATCGACAGCCGCGGCTATATTTACGATTCAGCGGGGCAATGGATCATGACGGTCGATAAAAAAACAGGCAAAATCAAAAATCGCAAAACCGGTACGACGGTCGGCAAATATAATCCTGACAGCGCTTATAGCGAGCATCGCATGTGTGAATTGATTTATGAGCTGGATACCACACGCCAGGCCGGCTGGTATGCAGGCTCACAAGGCCATGGCAGCATGGGTGGCGGCTGGGGCAAGGAATCCGATTCCGGCGATATTTGGGGCAGTAAAGCGCCTTCTAGCGGCACGGTCTGGGGCAACAATAACGATGATGATAATAACAACGGCGGCTGGTGGTGATTATATCGTCTGATGCACTCGTTCGATCACCACGAAGGCAAGCGCATACTCTCTTTCATCGCTTAGTGACACATGAATGCTCAGCGTTGTTCCCTTCTGAAAATGCAAGTTGAACTGACGCAGAGCTTCTCCTGAAAGCGTTATTTCCGGCTTACCGGATTGTGTATTCGACACAGACATGTCCTGCCAGGAAATGCCATCGCTAAATCCCGTACCCAGCGCTTTGACCAGCGCTTCCTTGGCGGCAAAACGCTTGGCATAATAGCCTGCTTTGTTCTGTGCCGGTGCAGCGTTTCGTTCTTCTTGGGTGAAATATTTTCGCACAAACCGTTCGGGATGATCGTGTAACAATTTTTCTATACGCTCAATAGAAACGATATCTGTACCGATCCCGATAATCATGCTGCAACAGCCCGTCGTCCCTCATCCATCGCCTGCTGCATAACATGAATGGCCTTCTCCAGCCCGCAGAAGATAGCCTCTCCCATCAGAAAATGACCGATATTCAATTCGACTATCTGTGGGATGGCGGCAATGGGTTTGACGTTATCATAGGCCAGCCCATGACCGGCATGGCATTCCAGATCGAGTGATGCACTCAATGCTGCTGCGGCACTAATGGCGTTTAACTCCTGCTGTTGTATGTCACCCGCGCTATCGCAATAGCGGCCGGTATGCAGTTCCACGATATCCGCCCTGCATTCTGCTGCCGCACCCAACTGCGCTTTATCCGGATCAATAAACAGAGACACGCGTATTCCCTGCGATTGTAGTGTATGTGTTATCTCTTTTACGTGAGACAGATGTTTTACGACATCCAGCCCGCCTTCGGTGGTGAGCTCTTCGCGCTTTTCCGGGACGATACACACCGCATTAGGTTTTACGTTCAGTGCAATCTCTACCATTTCACCGGTTGCAGCCATTTCGAGATTCAGCGGCAAATCTACCTCTTCCTTAATGTGAAACACATCCTCATCGCGGATATGACGCCGGTCTTCGCGCAGATGTACGGTAATGCCGTCAGCGCCTGCCTGTTTTACCAACTGTGCTGCGCGCAACGGATCGGGATGCCCCCTGCCGCGTGCATTACGCAATGTTGCCACATGGTCAATATTGATCCCTAAACGCAGTCTGTCCATGAGCTATAACCGTTCCACCATCTGCACGACTTCCTTGCTGCGCAGGCTGGCGATAATGTTATCGAGGTGGCGTGCATTGCGCACTTCGATATCCAGCAATACCTCAAAAAAATCGCTCGAACGGTTGATGATTTTCAGATTATTGATATTTCCTTCTTCCCGCGCGATCACATTGGCGACTGCGGCCAGTGATGCGGTTTCATGCGAGATATTCGCCTTGATTCGCCCGACATGGTGCTCCTCCTGGCTGCTGCTGTCCCAAGCAACATCGATCCAGCGTTCGGGACTGTCGGCATAATTCTCCAGCGTTTCGCAATCCATGGTATGAATCGTAATACCTTTGCCGGTAGTGACAATACCGACGATCTTATCGCCCGGAATCGGATGGCAGCAGCCGGCAAAATGGATCGCCATACCGGGAATCAACCCCTTGATCGGCATGGCATAGCGCTTGGGCTTGGAAATCTTCTTGCGCAATCGTGCTAGTGAAAAAGGATTGGCATAGCCCGCCGTTTCGGATTTTTGGGTATGGAACACCGCGTCATAGACCTGATTACGATTAATCAGCCCTTCGCCGACATCGGCATATAGATCTTCTGCCGTTTTTTTCTGAAATACACCCAGTGCCGGCTCCAGCATCTTATCGCTTATCTCGTGTCCTTCCTGTTTGAAGGTTTTTTGCAGGATTGCATGCCCCAGCGTGACATACTGGCTTCGCTGCTGGGCGCGGATGAATTTCCGAATTTCCGACCGCGCCTTTCCGGTGCTCACAAACCGTTCCCAGGTAGGCGATGGTGTTTGGTTCTTGGCGGTAATGATCTCGACCTGATCGCCGTTTTTCAGGATATGTTTAAGTGGCACGATACGCGAATTGACCTTGGCACCGACGCAATGAAACCCGACTTCCGAATGCACAGCAAAGGCAAAATCAACCGGCGTCGAATTGCGCGGCAGAGCGACGACATCTCCCTTCGGCGTAAAACAGAAGACCTGATCGTGATACATCTCCAGCCGGGTATGTTCCAGAAACTCTTCCGGCCCGTCCGAAGTAGCAAGAATATCCAGCAATTCGCGTACCCAGCGATATTGTTTGCCGTCGGTGTTGATCTGTTTGTTTTCCTTATAGGCCCAGTGTGCCGCCACTCCATACTCGGCCACTTCATGCATGTCATGCGTACGAATCTGTACTTCGATACGCTGCTGGTGTGGGCCGATAACGGCGGTATGGATCGACTGATAGCCATTGGATTTCGGCGTAGAAATATAATCCTTAAACCGCCCGGGAATGGTGTGGTACTTCTCATGAATAATGCCCAGCGCATGATAACATTCCGGCACGCTATTGACCAGAATCCGAAAAGCGATAATATCGCTGAGCTGCTCAAAGGTCACATTTTTCATCTCCATCTTTTTCCAGATGGAATAGGGCCGTTTTTCGCGCCCTACCACCACGGCATTGGGCAACCCGCCTTCCTTCATCATTTCACGCATGGAATCTTCGGCTTTTTTCAGCTCGGTCTTACCTTTACGGCGCAGATATTCCAGACGTTTTACCACTGATTCGCGCGCATCGGGAAACAGTTCCTTAAACGCCAAGTCTTGCAATTCCTCCTTGATGCGGCGCATACCGATACGCTCCGCCAGTGCAGCGTAAATCTCCAGCGTTTCCCTGGCGATGCGCTGGCGCTTTTCCGGATTCTTAATATGATGCAGTGTTTCCATATTGTGCAAACGGTCTGCCAGCTTTACCAGCAATACCCGCAAATCCTTTGACATTGCGACGACCAGCTTGCGGAAATTCTCCGCCTGTTTGGAGGATTCGGAACGAATCTCCAAGCGGTTCAGCTTGGTCACCCCATCCACCAGATTACAGATTTCCTCACCGAACATGATTTCGATTTCCTCAAGCGTTGCGTCGGTGTCTTCGACCGTATCATGCAATAGCGCGGTGATGATGGACGCGCTGTCCAGCTTGTATTTCGTCAGCTTGTAAGCCACCTCTACCGGATGCGAAAAATACGGATCGCCGGAGGCGCGCGTCTGGTTGCCATGTTTCTGCATGGCATAGACATAGGCGCGATTCACCGCATCCTCATCGACAGCGGGGTTATAGGCCTTAATCGTTTCGACCAGTTCCATTTGACGGATCATAAACAGCTCTCCTTATATAAATATAAGGCACTCCGCCAGATAAATAAATCAATGAAATGCGTTGTTTTAGCCGTTGTTTTAATCGTCGACTTCTACATTATCTTCGATAAAGGACAGACCACCGGCATAATTCCCTTGGTCAAAGCCCAGATCTTCACCGAATGTCTGGTTATATTCGCCTTCCGGTGACGCAGACGCCGTTGCCTGGCCGGACTGCTCTTCCTGTACATCCATCGCATCATAGCCCTGCTGCTTGCGGAAACTCATGATTAGATCTTCCTGTACCAGTTCGCGATCAATCGTGCCATCGGCAATTTCACGCAGCGAAATCACCGTATCCTTATCGTTATCACGATCGACCGTCAGCGGTGAACCGGAAGTAATCTGCTTGGTACGCTGAGCCGCCAGTATCACCAGATCAAACCGATTGGGAACCTGTTCAATACAATCTTCTACGGTAACGCGGGCCATATGACATCCTTATGTAAATTTCACAATCATGCGTCATTACACATCTATGCGCGCTTTTGCAAGTGTCAATTTGCCGATTTTACTGGAAATATGGCGCATAATTCCATAAGGATAAAGGATATGAGCGCAGACATACATACGCTGAAAAAGCAGCCGGTCAAAAAGCATCCAAAACCGGACTGGATTCGTGTAAAGGCCCCTGTATCCAAAGGATATAAGAATACACGTGATCTCATGCGCACACAGAATCTGCATACGGTGTGTGAAGAAGCCGCCTGCCCGAATATTGGCGAATGCTGGTCTCAGGGGCATGCGACAGTGATGATTCTCGGCGATACTTGTACCCGCGCCTGCGCCTTCTGCAATGTCAAAACCGGTGTGCCGATGAAGGTCGATGAGGAGGAGCCGCGTCATCTAGCCGAAGCGGTGGGTACGCTGGGTCTAAAGCATGTGGTGATTACCTCGGTAGACCGCGATGATCTCGAAGATGGCGGCGCAACGCAATTTGCCAAATGCGTTGAGTATCTGCGGATGACCGCCCCCGATACCACTGTTGAAATTCTCACACCGGATTTTCAGCGCAAGGAAGGTGCCGTGGATATTATCGTCAACGCCAAACCCGACGTATTTAATCACAATATCGAAACCGTACCGCGGCTGTATCGCAGGATTCGCCCGGGCGCACGATACTTCCATTCGCTCAAGCTGCTGCAGCAAGTCAAGGAACGTGATCCGTTGATGTTTACCAAATCAGGGCTGATGGTCGGGCTGGGTGAAAGCAAGGAAGAAGTATTGCAGGTGATGGATGATCTGCGCTCCGCTGAAGTGGATTTCATCACCATCGGCCAGTATCTGCAGCCAACCCCGCGTCATGCCGAAGTGGATCGTTATGTCGCACCGGATGAATTCCGCTATTACGAGCGCATGGCTAAGGCCAAAGGATTCCTGATGGTCTCTGCCTCTCCCCTGACCCGTTCTTCCTATCACGCGGGGGATGACTTTGCGCAGATGCGTAAAAACCGGTTATCACGTCATCCCGCGACTTGATCACGGGATGACGTATTAACCATGCCATCCCACAGTGAAACCCAGATATTTCCGTACAGCGTAGCTCAGCTTTATGATTTAGTAGCCGATGTTGAAAAATATCCGGAATTTCTGCCCTGGTGCCGTGCGGCACGTATTATTGAGCGCCATGACGAATATTTTCTGGCAGAATTAGTAATCTGTTTTAAGCATATTACGGAAAAATACACCTCCAGGGTTAATCTTCACCCTCCTCAGGGCGATCACAAGCCTGCATCTATCGACGTAGAACTCATCAAAGGTCCATTTACCCACTTGGAAAACCACTGGAAATTTATCCCTAAAAAAAACCAGACACAGCTTGAATTTCTGGTCAGTTTCAATTTCAAGACACGCCTTCTGGACAGCCTGATCGGCCCGTTTTTCAGCAAGGCCACGGAGAAAATGGTAGTCGCTTTTACGGAACGTGCTCACATATTGTATGGCAAAATGCCGTAGTGTAAACGAAGGCGGATGGTGGGGCTTGCTAGACAAATTCAGAACCTCGATGAATGATAAATTTCTGATTTATAGAATAAAGAATTTTTTACGACCAAAATCCCCTAGAAGATAACTTGGACAAATATCTCTTCTGAATAAGAAATCTTGCTTTATGATATGGAGAAAAAATAATTCTGGAGCAAGAAATGTCTGCCTTTACCACTCAAAAAAGTCGAGCTGACAACAAAGAATATGCAGAACACGCAATATTTGATGACATCAAAAACTATGTCGATTTTTATGAACTGTTTTCTGACTCCATAATGAGTTTTCCAACGATGGGAACTAAGTCAATAATCAATATCGATACTTATGTTTATTCATCTATTCAGGGAACATTGGAGTCCATTCAACACGTACTTAAAAACGGAAGAATTGGCGATGCTTATGCTTTACTCAGGAAATATCACGATTCAGTCATCACTAATATCTACACTAACCTTTATCTTGAAGACAACCACAGTCTAGAAAACTTTATCGTCCAGAAAATTACGAACTGGATACAGGGAACAGACAAAATTCCAAGATATAGAGAGATAATGCAGTACGTCAAAGAGTCAGAAAAACTCAAAGCTATTACTGATTTGCTTTATAAAGATGACCGATACAAAGAACTTAAAGGCCGTTGTGAAGACCACCTTCACTATAACTTTTTTCGAAATTTCATGATAAACGACAATCAAGTATATCTAAAGAATAGAGGGGCTTCGCTTAATTCGCTACAAAATGATGTTGCTGATATCTTTGTGCTGCATCTTAGCTGCATTTTTTACTTAAAAGACCATTATATGTGCTCTAGTGATTACCTTGATGCACTAGAAGTTGGGATGCAGCCAGAGGAAGATTCGCAATATTTGGTAGCTCCTTTTATTCAGGATATTTTTAGTAATGTGATTGCTAAAAAGAGGCCTGATGTAGCGAAGGCAATACTTGATACCACTTCAATGCAATTGGCTGAGTAATTTTAATCCTCGTCATTTTGATGCTCGGCCACTTTCATCGCCACTTCAAATACACCGATGAGGTTGCGGGCTGCTTCGAGAGATTTCTCTTTGGGAATGTTGTGTTCTTTAACTAACTTGTCAGCGATGCTCATAAACACTTCATTGGCTGAGCGCTTATCGTTTTTGATTCTCTCCATCAATTGATCGATTTTCTTCTGTTCCATATGCAACCCTTCTTATGTTAATCAATAGGTTATCAACATAAGGTAAAATCGTGATAACAGAAACTAAAAGCACTATAGATTGCAATCATTTGAGTGTTCACAGCCTATGATTTATGGATTATGGTGGGCGATAGTGGATTCGAACCACCGACCTCTACGATGTCAACGTAGCGCTCTAACCAACTGAGCTAATCGCCCCTTAACAGCGAGATTTCAAAAAATAGAGTGTAAATTGCGAATGTAAAGCGGTTATCATGTGAAATTCTGGCCAATCCGCGATGGATCAGCCGGATAGACGCCCAATACCTTTACCTTTTTGCTGAAATAACCAAGCTCCTGCATTGCCAGCTGTACCGGTTTTTCATCCGGGTGGCCTTCAAAGGTAATGAAGAACTGGGCGGATTCACTCATCCCCTGCCCGATATAGCTTTCCAGTTTGATCAGATTGATGCCGTTGGTGGCAAACCCGCCGAGTGATTTATAGAGGGCAGCAGGAATACTGCGCACGATAAACAGAGCGCTGGTCAGCACCTTTTCCTTCGACGGATCGGGATCGGCTGGTTCACGCGCTACCGTAATGAACAAAGTGCGGTTGTCATGATGATCTTCCATATGTTCTCGTAACAGTTCCAGATGATAAATTTCTCCGGCCAGTTTGGAACATAGCGCTGCCTTGCTGATATTATTCCATGCAGCAACATCCTTGCCTGCCAGCGCCGTATCGGCGTAAGGCACAGCTTCAAATGGTTCGCTCCGCAAATTTTCACGGCATTGCATCAGCGCTTGTGGATGCGAATAAACCTGGCGTATGTCTTCCAGCGTTGCTCCCTTGGCACCGAATAGATGATGTTCCACCGGCAGGATATATTCATCCACAATGTGCAAATCCGTATCCGGCAGCAAATTATGGATTTCGGCCACACGCCCCGCACGTGAATTTTCAATCGGGATCATGCCATATTTGGCCTCACCCCGCTCGACCGCATCAAACACATCTTCAAAAGTTGGGTAAGCATGCGTTACCATATAAGGATGTTTCTGGCGGCAGGCCAGATCGGCATTCGCCCCTTCCACACCGGCGAAGGCAACGGTATTATCAGCGTCTTTAGAACTGGACATTCTATACTCAACCTCTTACAAATAGCGAGCTTTGGAAGGATTGATATAGGTGGTCATTCAGCGAAACGCAACTATATATACAAAGAGACGAAACCGATGGCACAGGCGCAGATGAAATCAGAGACAACAGATACGCAATGGACTCCGCAAAGCTGGCGGGATTTTTCGATCAAACAGCAACCGGGTTATGATGACCCTGACCGGTTAAAAGAGGTAGAAAAAGCATTAACCACATTGCCACCGCTGACCTCGCCGCAGGAAGCGCGCGCGCTGAAGTCAGAATTGGCATTGGCGGCCGAAGGTAAGGCATTTTTACTTCAGGGTGGCGATTGTGCGGAAAGCTTTGCCGAATTTAACGAACATAATCTCAAGCAGTTCTTCCGCGTGATGATTCAGATGACGATCGCACTGATGTATGGCGCGGGATGCCCGGTTGTCAAAGTCGGGCGGATTGCCGGACAATTTGCCAAACCACGTTCCGCACCGACGGAAACGCAGGGAGGCAAGGAACTGCCAAGCTATCGCGGCGATATGGTTAATGCTATGGAGTTTGAATCAGATCAGCGTGTCGCCGATCCTCAGCGGTTACTTCAGGCCTATTACCAATCGGGTGCAACGCTGAACTTTCTTCGTTCCCTGGCAGGATGCGGGCATGCGGCGCTCGATAATATCAGTAAATGGAATATGGATTTTATCAATGCCTCACCACAGGGAAAACATTTTCATGAAACGGTCGAACGGATCGACGACTGCCTGACCTTTATCCGTGCCACTGGTCTGGAAATCGAGCATGTCGAACAACTGCGCGAAGCCACCTTTTATACCTCACATGAAGGATTGCTGCTGGGATATGAATCGGCCCTGGCACGTCAGGATGATGAAAATGGCGAATGGTATAGCTGCTCGGCGCATATGTTGTGGATCGGTGATCGCACGCGCCAGCCGGATGGAGCACATGTTGAATTTTTACGTGGTGTCGCCAATCCAATCGGGTGCAAGGTCGGTCCTTCCATGACAAGAGAAGATTTACTGGCCTTATGCGATACGTTGAACCCGGAAAATGAAGCTGGCCGTCTTACCTTCATTTCTCGTATGGGTGCAGAAAAGGTCGAAGAGTTTTTACCGCCGCTGGTGCGCGCACTTAAAGAAGAAGGACGAAGTGTGGTATGGTCGTGCGATCCGATGCATGGCAATACCTTCAAATCACCCAATGGGATCAAGACGCGTAAGTTCACCGACATTCTGATGGAGGTGCGCCGCTTCTTTGCCATTCACAAAGCCGAAGGCACATTCGGTAGCGGTGTGCATTTTGAAATGACCGGACAAGATGTCACCGAATGTTTAGGTGGTGCGCAGGCAATTTCCGAACTCGATTTGAAAGATCGTTATCACACACATTGCGATCCGCGTCTGAATGCATCGCAGAGTTTGGAACTCGCATTTTTAATTGCGGAAGAATTAAAACGGCAGGACTGACAGATATTTTTGTGTTCTTAACGCAACAAGACGTTTTTTTTTCGCAAAAAAAATGTTCTATTCAAAAACGATCTTTCGCTTGAACGTGGTGTATTACCTCGTTTTAGGGTTTAATGTACTTGTTTATATTATCAATAACCAATGGAGGTTACGTTATGGCTACTGCCGCTAAAAAGAAACCCGCAGCTAAAAAGAAGCCAGCTGCAAAGAAAAAAACCGCTGCTAAAACAGCAACGGTTAAACTCGTGAAGTCTGCAGCTAAAAAGAAGCCAGCTGCAAAGAAAAAAACTGCAGCTAAAAAGAAGCCGGTTGCTAAGAAGCCTGCAGCTAAGAAAACCACTACGCGTAAAACAACTGTCAAAAAGCCTGCAGCGAAGAAAAAAGTTGCAGCTAAAAAGGCACCTGCCAGAAAGACTGTAGCAAAGAAAAAGCCGGTTGTTAAAAAAGCAGCGGCCAAGAAAACTACTACGCGTAAAACAACTGCCAAAAAGCCCGCAGCTAAGAAAAAGGTTGCAGCTAAAAAGGCACCTGCCAGAAAGACTGTAGCAAAGAAAAAGCCGGTTGCTAAAAAAGCAGCGGCCAAGAAAACCACTACGCGTAAAACAACTGCCAAAAAACCTGCAGCGAAGAAAAAAGTTGTGGCTAAAAAGGCACCTGCCAGAAAAACGGCTGCTAAGAAGCCTGCTCGCAGAACGGCTGCGAAAAAGAGATAATAAAAAGAGTGTGATTTCAAACATTAAGGGGAGCTTTTAGCTCCCCTTTTTCATTGTTTTGTTATTAAGTTCGTGTCGACAGGTTACGCGGTTTCTTTTTTTCCGCGCCCCTTTCTTGGACGTTCTCCGGAATCTCCGAACTGATCGGAAATGTCTTCACCGGTTTCCTGATTCACACGCTTCATCGACAGACGTGATTTGCCTCGCTCGATATCGAGCAGTTTAACCT
>JANQJY010000042.1 GCA_028281385.1 Rickettsiales bacterium
GGCACAGGCTATTGGTATCCAGCAGGTTGCCGATATGGCGATGCGGCTTGGCATTCCTGATATCACCGCCACGCCGAGTATCGCGCTTGGCGCAGTGGAGGCCAGCCTGATAGAGATGACCACGGCCTATGCCCATCTTGCCAATCAGGGCCGCGGCATCGAACCTTACGGCATTTTGCGCATCACCACCCAGGAAGGTGAAGAGTTGTATCGCCGCGAGGGCGGCGGATTATGGGTGGTATTGCGCCGGCAGGTGGTGCATACCCTCAACGGCATGCTGATGAATGTGGTACGCGAGGGCACCGGTCACGTCGCCAATATCGGCCGAGACGTTGCCGGCAAAACCGGCACCAGTTCCGACTTCAAAGACGCCTGGTTTATCGGCTTTACCCCGCAGCTAGTCACCGGCGTGTGGGTCGGCAATGACGATAATTCCGCCATGAATGAGGTCACCGGCGGCAACCTGCCTGCACGCATCTGGCGTGATGTCATGACTCAGGCACTGTCAGACAAGGCCACTATGGCGATTGCAACAGAATCAGAGGAAGAAGCCGCAGAACAACTGCCCTGGCGTGAAGAGGAAAGCCTTGAAGAATGGATGGAGCATGGCCTGCATATGCCTAAGGGAGACGGAGCAGAAAATCAGGAAGGCGGGCTGTGGCGGTCACTCTTTGGCCGGGACAAAACATCGGAGCATGACTACCCTCGCCCCGGCGGCGCACATCGATAATAGCAGTCTAATTCGCCTGACGGCGCAGAAAGGCCGGAATATCCAGATAGTCTTCACCATCTTCTTCCGCAGCTACCGGCACTTTTTCACGCACTTTCGCCTTACGCGGCATGGCTGGATCATCCTCTTCGATCATGACTTCGTCTTCTTCCGGCTCCAGTTTCATAGCGTTACTATTACCCGATAATGACTTACGCACTCCGGCAATTTTCCGGAAAAAACTCAGGCCCGACGATTCCGACAGCAGAATATCATCTTCCTCATCCTCTTCCTGCGAGGCATCGCTTTTCATATAGGGACGCGAAGCAGGCTGTTCGGCCTTAGGGCTGACGAATAACGGCGTATCCAACTGCTCCTTCAACTCACCCAGTCTCAGCGGACGCCGACGTGAAGCAGATGACTCTTTCACTTCTACCTCCTGCGGCACTTCCGGTTCATAATCCTCGATACTCAGCTGTACTGGCTCTTCATCCAGTAGCAACGGGGTAAAAAGCTTGTCTTCCTTTGCCGGTTCCGGTTCCTTTTTAGCTTCGCGCATCTGTTTGGCGATGTCATTAATTGACGCCGTTCCCGCTTCACGCACAATCTCAGCAGCACTGCGTTCACGCTTCGGTTCTGCCTTGCGGTAAGCGGAGGTATCTACCTTGCGGCGCGCTGCTCCCTCAGAATCCTTTTTTTTAACGGCCGTCGCAATCGATGTGACGGAAGACGACTGCTGCTGCTGCGTCAGATCAATGCCGGTCGCCACCACGGATACACGCATGCGTCCTTCCATCTGATCACTGAAGGTCGAGCCGAAAATAATATTGGCATCAGTATCGACCTCATCGCGGATACGGTTCGCCGCCTCATCGACCTCGAACAATGTCATATCCGGCCCACCGGTGATATTGATCAGCACGCCGGTTGCACCTTTAAGCGACACATCATCAAGCAGCGGGTTGGAGATGGCCGATTCCGCCGCATCAATCGCACGTTTTTCGCCTTCGGCTTCGCCTGTACCCATCATTGCCTTGCCCATCTCACTCATCACCGCGCGGATATCGGCAAAATCGAGATTGACCAGACCGGGCTTGACGATCAGATCGGTCACGCCGCGCACGCCCGAATGCAACACCTCATCCGCCATGCGGAAGGCATCGGCAAAAGTGGTTTTTTCATTGGCGACGCGGAACAGATTCTGGTTGGGAATGACAATCAGCGTATCGACGTATTGCTGCAGTTGTTTAATGCCTTCTTCGGCGATCTTCATGCGGTGCGTGCCTTCAAAATGGAACGGCTTGGTCACCACGCCGACGGTCAAAATCCCCTGCTCGCGCGAGAGCTGCGCGATCACCGGCGCCGCACCAGTACCCGTACCACCGCCCATGCCCGCAGTAATAAACACCA
>JANQJY010000088.1 GCA_028281385.1 Rickettsiales bacterium
TGCCGCCGCAAATGCCGATGGTGAAATTTTCGCCTTTTTCGAACATTTATCGCAAGCCGGATTGATCGAGGGTGCCTATGACGGGCTGGCAGGCGCAAATGCCAGTGGCATGGAGGCAATCCCCGGCGATAATGTCCCGCGCGCCAAAATCGGCGGCGGCTGGTCGGTAGTCAATCTGGGCGCGCCGGATGAAACCGCGACAGACTATTATGAAGGTGTCTATAATAACGTCTTCATGCTGGGAAGCGCTACCGCTGCCGATATCACCACAGGTGTATTAATCTCTCCTGAAGAGGCGTGGAATCTCGATACCAAGATTGATGACGGACGCCCCGGAATCGGTATATTACGTATCCCCGAATCGCAGGGAGAGGATGATTTATCGCGCTGCAGCGACCTGGACGCTAACTCGACGGCTGCAAACACCGATGCGGTTGATGCCGATTATGCACTTGTCAACACATCGGAAGCCTGTACGCTGATATTAAACGCAAACTGATCTAATGTATGTCTCTTAAGAAAAAGCCCGTTTCATGCGGGTTTTTTTATGATTCCGGCCTGCGCTTATGACGTCAATGAAGTCGATGAGGTTCGGATAACATCTGTTCCGCCGCCTGATCATCAAGGAACTCCTGCCAGTTTTTGCCATCCTTGCGCAGCAATGCTGTTGCCATCTCCCTGTCATCGCCCTGTAGTTCCTGTTTGATTTCCTTGGCAAGGATGCGTGCCTGACGTTTAATGGTATAGTCATTAATATCCATGCTTTTACCGCTCTCTTCACGCGAGGCAGATTGGTGGGCGATAAAAAATGTCGCAGCCATCACAGCCACAGCTGTTAAGAAAATAGGGATATTCACTATTAATCCCGCTCCTGCCAATGCGCTGACACCTATTCCCATAGCCGCTGCAAACATGATCTGACCAGCCACTTTATCAACCAGCCCTGCCCACATACGCCTCTCATTAGCGCGCAGATTGGTTTTAACGCTATATTCCTTATATTTTTCAAACGCCGCATCCGATGCCAGATCCTCCACCTCCGGACGGCCAGAACCTTCATCGCGGATAATGCTCATATTACCGGACAACACGTTGCCTACATTGCGTTGCAGCCCATCCACCAGCCCATGCACAAAACCGACCTTTTCGGCATTGGCGATGTCTCTCACAGTAAAATCTTTGGGTAACGTTTCCTTATTCATCACACCTACACTTTCTCACTTTTTTCAGTATAATGCAGGATGTGAATGAAAAGTATGACGATTTAGTGAAGATTCAGCTCGAAAACAGCTTAACTCAACGCTTCAGAAAGCTCTTCCAATGTATTGACAACACTATATAAGGCGCGCGTTTCTGGTTTGGCGAAACCATGATCGATAATATTATCCATCAGCTGCACGAGATGCTCCCAATAGCCGAGATAATTAAAAATAATCACTGGCTTGCTGTGCAGATTGATCTGTTTCCAGGTCAGAATTTCAAACATTTCGTCCAGCGTGCCGAAACCGCCCGGTAGAATCACAAACACGTCGGATTTCTTATACATCAGGTTTTTGCGGGTATGCATGGAATCAACAATGATGATCTCGGTTAGCCCCAGATGTTCTTCTTCGAATTCGCGCAGATTTTCCGGAAATACGCCGGTCACTTTACCGCCATGCTCCATCACCCCGTTCGCCACGGCGCCCATCAGGCCGCAATCACCGCCACCATAGACCAGCCGTTTACCGTTTTCCGCCAGCATCTTGCCGACATCACGCCCGATTTGCAGATGCTCTTCCGGCACGGCATTCTGCGCACCACAAAAAACGCATACATGTTTTAACGTATCCAACGATTATCACTCCCTTTCAAGACTTGAGGGCTGAGGATAGCGGGATTGCGGCAATCTGCAAGAAGGATTTAGGCCCTGTTTAGAGATAGGTAATCTCCGGCTGTGCCGTCCCATTTTTACTGCGTGCCGGATGCGGCGCCAGATTCAGCTTGACCTCCACTTCTTTGGGCATGGAGACATCAAACCGCATAAGATCGTCATCAAGGAAAATCTCATCCTGCAGCTTTTCGCGGCGCATGCGGATCAGCTTGGCGAAATGCTTGGAAACATAGAAGGACTTAATGGCTGAATAGCCCAGAATACCCAACATGGATAACAGCATCGTGACAACGATGAAAATCTCGATCGGCTTGAGTACACTCCACCCGACTTTTGAGAAATAGAACGCAGCCACGGTGGCAAACCCGGCGACCAGCATGAACCACATCATCGAGATATTGCGGAAGGTGCCGGCATAGGTAATCAAGCCGCCATCAATTTCATTTTCGATCACTTCCAGGTCGGCAATCATACGCTTGCGCTGATTCAGCCGCTGGCGTTCCTCATGCAGGCTGCGCTCGAACACCGAAATCTGTTCACGCACTTTCTGCAGATTATCCATTTCATGAACGATATGTTCCTTTTCATTCTCAAAGGCACGGTATTGATAAGCAATATCCAGATCAATCGCATTGGAAAAGTCCGAGCCGACAAAGGACACATGCTCAAAGCCAGCCCCTTTCAGCACGGTATGATTCAGCGTGGTTTTGTTCATTTTGGCATAGTCGAAGGTCGCCTCGCGGCAGTTGGCATTCGACAAATCCGCCTCATTCAAAATCGCTTCGGAAAAATTTGCATGACGCAGATTCGCATCCTGCAGATTCGCTCCCGTCATATTGCAGCGTTCCATATTTACATCACGCATCGTCGCAAAGGAAAGGTCACTGCGCACAAAATTGGCACTATTGTAATTCCCCGTCGACAATACCGCACTTTTGAGATTGGCATGCTCAAAATAGGCACCCGCCGCACTGCAACGCGCAAAATTAGCGCCCTCCAGATCGGCATCGCGGAAGTTGGCATTGTTCATGACGGATTCTGCCATATCCGCTCCCTGGAGATTGGCGCGCGACAAATTCACGCCCGTCATGTTCGCTCCGCGGAAACTCGCCTCCGGCAGGTGCATGTCCTGCATATTCACGCCGTGCAAGTCCATGCCGCGGAAATTGGCGCGTTTACCGTCGCGACCATTACTGCTCAACCACAGTGCATGTTCATGCAAAATTACCTGGAGATCATCCTGAGAGGGTGTTGCGACATCGTACGCCGCAGCCGCCTGATGGGCGTGCATCGCATTCATAGTCTCATAACCAAACTTGTTATTATTGATTTACACATACCACAGCTTGCCCTAATTGTTTTGTTCAATCCGCACCACCATTGGCAAATGCGATCATTTCGATTTTCCTGTGTTGTCATATCAACACAGCTTTGTAAAGTGCAATATGAAGGAATATGAACAGGATGGGTGAAGAATCGCTACATTATCTGGGGCACAGAGGGCGGTTGCGTGAGCGCTTTTTGCAACCTGGAGGAGAAAACCTGCCCGATTATGAATTGCTGGAACTATTATTATTTGCCGCCAAACCGCGCGGCGATGTCAAGCCGCTAGCCAAGCGACTGATCAAACAGTTCGGCAGTTTTGCCGAGGTCATCCATGCCGATGTCAATGAACTGAGAAAAATCGACGAAGCGGGCGATGCGGTCATCGCCTCACTGAAAGCAGTCGAGCTTGCCGCCCAGCGTCTGATCAAAGCCGAAGTGACAGAAAAAACCGTGCTACAATCCTGGACCGCCCTGCTCGATTACTGCCAACTGACCATGGGCAAGAAAAAGCATGAGGAATTCCGTATTCTATTCCTGAACCATAAAAATGCGCTGATTGCCGATGAAGTCCAGCAACGCGGCACCGTTGACCATACCCCTGTTTATCCGCGTGAGGTCATCAAACGCGCACTGGAACTGGGCGCATCAGCGATTATTCTGGTGCATAACCATCCCAGCGGCGACCCGAATCCATCGCAAGCCGATATCGATATCACCAAACAGATCATCGACGCTGCCAAAGGCGTCAACGTCAAGGTGCACGACCATCTGATCATCGCCGACGGCACTCATTATTCCTTCAAAAGTTACGGACTGATTTAGGGTCCTTTTCCTGCCATTCCGACATATATTTATTTTCACCGTCGCTCCGCGCATGTGCTTGAGTCGTTGGCTAAGGCCACGACGAAAGCGAAAGAAACGCGACCGCTACCGGTACATTGTCATCAAACTGTCACATTTCGCTATCGCCTGATATGGCATAATAAAGGGTAATAAGTGTGTGTTTAAAAACGAGTGTGAAGAAGAACAAAGAATGGTTTCCTATGCCACCGTTGACGCTGATGGCAAACTCATCAGTACATTAAGTTCAGAACCTCATAAAAAGCAGGATCCTGCCTCTACGACTAAAGTGTGGACTTTATATACCTTCCTGACTCTTGCGAATGAAGGAAGATTCAAGAGTATGGGCATTGATAACGCCAGGGAATTCATCAAAGAAAACAAAGATGATATTTTATACATGATGACAAAATCATCGAATTACGTTCCTTACAGGCTTGCATGGAAATACGGCCATGCATTGCTGGAACTTCCCCAAACACCGTCCGGAACACCTCCTGTGCTTACAGCAGGCCAGATGCATTACCCTGACACGGTTAACTTGTTTGTAGAAGAAATGAATCGCATTGCACAGACAGCCGGTTTGAACGGAACTCGTTTTTCGTCACCCCATGGTCATCCGGGTGGATTGAATTTAACAGAAAAAAGCAAACCCGCTCCGGCAATCTACTGGCCGACAACGAAAGCTCATTACAGTACCGCCCATGACATGGCATTAATGATCCACCGTTTCAATGTCGACTTTCATGACTTCAGCGATGTGCTTAAACAAGCTGATTACCACGGCAGTGTACACACCGCCCATGACGTACTTAATAAAAAAACCGTCGATATTGCGAAAACGGGATTTTCCGAAGGCTTTCATGGTGACGCAGGCAAATACGCCCTTACAGCAGCCAATCGGTATGGCGCATTCGCTGTAGCGGGTGCCGCAACCAAAAAGAAACGAACCGATACCATACTCCGGTTGGCAGAAGGCGTTCGAGGCGGTTCCATTATCCCATTACCTATACCAAGATTCTCAAAAAAAGGAGAAGAAACGATGACCATATCGCCTGAATCAGAACCTGCAGACAGAAGCGAAAGAAAATGGGCCATTAGCCGCTGGTGGGACGGTTACAATGACTGGGCAGATAAAAACCCGCTCACCCGCAAATGGGGCGTAGGCATTCTAGGAGTTGGTATTTTCGCAGCCATTGCCAGCTGGCTGGGCACGCCTTCGATCAATGAACAGGGAGAACCGGAGCATGGGATTATCTCAAGTATTTTTGCTCCGATAAAATCCATATTCTCCATTTTATTTCATCCGATTACCCTGATTCTCGGCGCCATCGCCGGTGCTGCTTATTACTTTAAGGGTGATGAAATTAAGGAATATTTTGCAGGAAACGGCGATAAAATGACATCTGCGCAGACTACAAAGGTGAGTCTGTCATCTGCTGATATGGGACAACTTGCCGGCAAAGTAGGCCCTCTCTGCAAAAGAGATGACATTATTTGCCCGTCAGAAGATGGCGGAGAAGCCAAGACTCTCATCTTACAGGGGCCTGCCGCTGTAAAAGCTTATAAGAACGCCGGATTGTCAGCATAACGCCCATTACGTTAACCTTTTATCAACCTAGTTATGGCATAATAAAAGCCATGAAATTCCGCAGAAACAGCATTTCGCACACGCTCCTGCAGGTCGCCATCATGGCGATTGTCATCATCGGCATTATTATCGCCAAAAGCCAGTCTTTCTAGCCGCCATAAAAAACCGGCCCTTTTAGCCCGTTTTGGCTATTCTATTCCATCTCACCTTTAAGAGCACGGCCCTGCTCGCGCTTCCAGTCGCGTTCCTTGATGACTTCGCGTTTTTCATGTTTGCGCTTGCCGGTCGCCACGCCGATTTCAACCTTGGCAATGCCGCGCCTGTTGAAATACAGCGCCAGCGGCACGATCGTCACCCCCTTGGTTTTGAGCAGGCCGATCAGTTTTTTGATCTCACGCCTGTTCAGCAACAGTTTGCGTTTCCGGCGCGGCGCATGGTTATGGCAGTTGCCCATCTTATATTCCTTGATGTAGCTATTAATCAGCCACAGCTCACCCTCCTCAATCGTCGCATAGGCATCCTTGATATTCGCCCCGCCTTCACGCAGCGATTTGACTTCAGTACCAGTCAGCACCAGCCCGGCCTCAAACGTATCACCGATGGTATAATCAAACCGCGCTTTTTTATTAAGAGCGACTGTGACAGATTCAGCCATGACACTCTAGAGCAGCCCTGCTCTCTCCATCGCGGATCGTATCAGTTGTTTTTTCGCATCATCAAGCAGTACCAGCGGCAAGCGTACCTCTTCCACCGCTTTGCCGAGCAATAACGCCGCATATTTCACCGGCACCGGATTGGCATCGCAAAACATCGCCAGATGCAGCGGCACCAGCGCATTATGGCGTCTTGTCGCTTCGGCATAATCACCTTTCAGGCACAAATTCTGAATCTCGGCGCAGGCTTTCGGCGCAATGTTCGAGGTCACCGAAATCACCCCCTGTCCGCCCATGGCGTTAAAGCCGACAGCGGTAATATCCTCGCCGGAAAACAGAATAAAATCGTCATCTACATGCTGTTTAATACTGGCAACCCGCGCCAGATCACCCGTCGCATCCTTGATGCCGGCGATATTCGGCAATGTCGCCAGCCGTCCCAGCGTTTCATCGGTCATATTGATCACCGAGCGGCCGGGGATGTTATAGATAATCACTGGTATGTCGGCAGCGTCATTGATTGTCTGATAATGCTGATACAATCCTTCCTGGTTCGGCTTGTTGTAATAAGGCGTGACCGATAATACCGCATCTGCCCCCGCCTTGGCCGCATGTTGCGTAAACTCAACCGCCTCGGCCGTCGCATTCGAGCCTGCCCCCGCCATCACTGGCACGCGCCCCGCCGCGGCTTCCACCGCGATTTCCACCACGCGCTTATGCTCGTCATGGCTTAAGGTCGGCGATTCGCCCGTCGTACCGCAGGGGATGATACCGTGTATGCCCTCGGCGACCTGCCACTCGATCAATTCGGCATAGGCCATCTCATCGACCTGTCCGTCCTTAAACGGAGTGATCATTGCCGTAAAACATCCGCGAAGTGCGCTCATGGTTCCTTTATACCCTTATTTCAACACAATCCGGTGAGGATAGAGCGCCTCCGGCCCGAGTCAACTATTATATAGGGGTTAGAGGTGAGAGGCTAGAGACTAGGGACTGGAAGGAATTTTGTATCCTTCCCTAGCCTCTAGTCCCTAGCCCCTAGCCCCTACGGATAAACGCTTGCTATCATGGCCTGTCACGTTATAAGGTGCGCTCCGTTCTGCCTGTCGGGGAGTGGCGCAGCCTGGTAGCGCACTTGGTTTGGGACCAAGGGGTCGCAGGTTCGAATCCTGTCTCCCCGACCAGCCTTCGCACTTCGTGCTTCGGCTCGGCAAGCCATGAAATGGCTTGACGGGACAAACACGATAGGAGAAAGCTGTCGCGCCGTAGTCTGAAAGACGAAGGCGGACTGGAGTAACCGCATGATGTATATTTATATTTTGCAAAGTTTATCCGAACCCAATCGTTTTTACAATGGAATTACTGAAGACTTAAAAGCACGATTAAAACAGCATAATGCTGGTGAGGTATTCCATACTGCTAAATACAAACCTTGGAAAATTAAAAACTACTTTGCCTTTGATAATCATGAGAAGGCATACGCTTTTGAGAAATATTTAAAATCGGGTTCAGGCAGAGCGTTTGCCAAAAAACACTTTTAGGTCATGTTATGGATTATGTACAGATCATCTCCGCTGCAGGCATAGGCGGTGGTATTATCGGAAGCCTTCTGACCGTCGTTGTTCAGGCTTGGCTCTCTAACAAACATCATCTGGCCGACAGAAGTTTTCAGGAAAAGAAAGAAGCATATGTTGGCTTTTTAGAAGCAATGCATAGATCTGAAATTGAACGTTCTGAAGAGTCGGCTTTACATGTTGGTCATTGGCAAGCCAGAATAGAATTAGTCGGTTCTGAATCATTAATTCAAGGATGTATACGAATTACAGAGACTAATCCAACTGACACCGGCGTACACCCTGATAGACCCAAAGCAATAAAAGAATTGCGACATGCTATGAAAAAAGACTTGGGGCTAGCAATTTGAGTTAATAGTTTTCTTGGGATATTTCTTTCCAAGCTTCAAAATCAACAACCTTAGCCCTTCATTCATTGGTTCGAAGACCATCCAGTCGCCCCGACCATATCGGGGCAGCTCGATTATCAATTATCGATCTGTAACACTCCATTGTATTTCCGCGAATAACGCTTATGTGAGATAAAGTATTGGAGGGGTTATGAAACTGCCTGTATTAGTAATGATCATCAGTCTGCTGGCAGGTACCGCCCATGCCGAGGGAGAAGAACGTATGAGAAATGAAAGCGCCTGGAAGAAAACCGAACAGGCATTGGAACAGCTTGATGAGATGCAACGTTACGTCACCCAGCATGACGGCACGGAACCGGCCTTCGACAACACCTACTGGGATCATAAGGAAGAAGGAATTTATGTCGATATCGTCTCGGGTGAGCCGTTATTCTCTTCTACCGACAAATTCGATTCCGGCACCGGCTGGCCCAGCTTTACCAAACCGATCGGCGAGATAGACTATCACAAAGATAACACACTGTTCATGCACCGTACCGAAGTACGCTCAGGCAAGGCAGATTCGCATCTGGGCCATGTGTTCGATGACGGCCCGAAAGACAAGGGCGGCAAGCGCTATTGCATCAACTCCGCCGCACTGCGCTTCGTGCCCAAAGATAAGCTGCTTGAGGAAGGCTATGGGGAGTATTTATATTTGTTCGCCGACTAAACCCGTTGATCCGTTTTCACTTTTTCAATTATGACATTTTCATGACATAGCGACTAATCAACCATCTGTTTTGTAACAAAAACTTCACTGTCTAAGATAAATATATACTGTTATACTTCAAGCATATTCGTAAACCAAAACCGGAATGAAAAATGAAAGTTGGGGAAATATCATCAAATCCGCATATCAAAAAATTTTACACTACATTTCCGCCTGTTGACCACAACGGCGAACCCCATAGTATTCTGGTGGAAATGGATAAATTACTGGGGCAAAAAGACCCTCTGGCAAAGTATAATTTCAGCACTATGGACATTGACGCCATTGCACAGGCCATCAACCCAACAGGCACGGCACCACGAGAAGCTGCCAACCCTGGAAAATATGCCGCGTTACATGAGGCTATGCTTGCACTGGTTGAGAACTACAATGTATATTTGAAAGCAGACGGAAAACCAACCGTTGACCCTAAAGAAGGGTTAAAAATTATCGATTATTTTCTTGCCGCAAAAAAAGCCCAATCCAGAGAATTATTGCCATATTGGCGGAATCCTAGCATAAGGCCGGAGCATTATTATAACCCTGACGTGTATAAAGGGGTATATAAGCGACTGAAACAAAGGGGAAAAGAAATATCTGAGGATATTCCCAAAGAGCCTCCTTATTCTGGTTCTGAGGGATCCTATATGTCCTATCGCCTTTATCGGGAGCATGATGAACACCGTCCCTTTAATCCCTACACGGGCCAAAGCTACGGCTTTGCATGGACAGCTGTACGAGCAAAACCTCCCCTGGGTGATATGCGACTCTCAGATCCCTATGTCTCTTCTTTTCTGTCGGACATGCGTGATCTTACTCCGGAACTGGCAGAAAAATGGGCGGAAACGCTTGCGCCTTCCTATTTTCACGCTTTGCCCGTCCGTTTAAAGTCCAATAAATTCCCACCAAGAGTTAATGGTATTTTAGGAGACCCATATAGAAAACATGAGATTTCAGACATGCCCAGACTAAATGGTGTAACACTGACTGACGATTGCGGTTCAGCCGATCCGACAGGCATCAATGGAGTTAAAAACTGCAAGCTTCCTCTTCACAAACCGGATCAACCCGCTCCTTCCACTTCCCTGTAAGTTAAAATAAGTTAAAACGTCCCCGGCGGCTCGTCATCGATTTGGTGATCGTCGGAAGAGGAAGTGCCAGAAGGTTGAGGAGCCGGCGGGTTGGCCATGCCATCGGTTTTCAACTCAAAAATCGTTGGTTCACGTTCTTTTAATTTTGCCGTCAGATCAACTGGTGTGGCCGAAGTCGCCGTTTGCGGTACATCCTGCACCAGATTGGGATTATAGGTCACCTCTCCTGTCGCAGGTACCGCAGGAGCCGCTCCTTCCGCTGGTGGTGGCGTTAATGACTGCAGAGGCGCCGTTTCCTGCGATGCCGGAGATGACGGCGGTGCTGAATCCGATGCGGACATCACCGGCAGCCCGTTATCCCCGACTCTTGGCTGCACCTGATTCCGCCCATGCTCCTTACAGACATACAAGGCATTATCCGCCCGTTTGAGCATCGCTTCGGGAGAATCATGCTCTCCTTCCATATAGGCCACGCCAACACTAATCGTTTTGCTTAACGATCCGACCTCATGCGTAACAGTAAACGGTGTATTCTCAATATTCCGGCGAATACGCTCCGCCACTTCCCACCCGTTTCTGAAATCCGTCTCCGGCATGAGTACGACAAACTCTTCTCCCCCATAGCGTGCCGCTAGGTCAGTACTGCGCAAACTATCGACAATCCGTTTTGCCAGCTCGATAAGAATTTCATCTCCGACATCATGGCCGTAAGTATCATTGACCGACTTGAAATGGTCCATATCCATCATCGCCACCGCCATCGGCTTGCCGTTTTCTTTTGATTGCTGCACCAGATTGGCCATATGTGTGTCGAGATAATGGCGGTTATACAGCTTGGTCAGCCCGTCAGTAATCGCCATCGACACGCTTTCCTGATAGTTGGACTTCAACGCATCTTGATATTTTTTACGGCGAATCTGGGTTTTCACTCGCGCGAACATTTCATTATAATCCAGTGGGATAATCAGATAGTCATTGACCCCGAGTTCCAGCGCCTTGAGCATCAGTTCCTGATCATCCTCATCGACCAACATGATAATCGGCACATGGCGGATCGCCTCAATCGCCTTGAATTGCGTCGCCAGACGCAACCCGTCAATCTCCGCCAGTTGCGTGCTGATAATAATCAGATCCATCTCGGCCTTTTTAGCCTCTTCCAGCGCCGGCTCATGCTGTTCAAATACCGTCACGTCATACATATCACCGACATTTTCTTTCATGCGCTTGGTCTGCACCGCATCATCGTCAATCACCAGTATTTTCGAGCCGGACACATCAATCGCTTCCGGTGAATCCAGCCCCAACTGCGAGCCCGACTGATCCCGTAACCGCAACTCATCGATTAACACTTTCATACGAATCAACGACTTCACCCGCGCAAATAACGCCAGATCATTGATCGGCTTGGTGATAAAATCATCCGCCCCCGATTCAAGGCCTTGGATTCTATCAGATTTTTCACTGAGCGCCGTAACCATCACCACCGGAATATGCGACACATCCGCATCTTCCTTCAGCTTCCGGCAGGTTTCAAACCCGTCCATCTCCGGCATCATCACATCGAGCAGAATCAGATCAGGCTTATGTTCCTTGGCCTGCTCAATCGCCTTGAAACCGTTCTCCGCCGTGATCACATCATAATATTCCTTATTGAGTTTGGCTTCGAGCAGCTTCACATTGGCGGGGACATCATCGACAACAAGCACCAGTCCTGGCATAGCGGGAGTCTATGCCTCCACCGATTCATTCAGAAATTTTTTGACCGTCGTTAGGAAATGTTCAATCGAGATGGGTTTGGAAATATACGCCTCACAACCCGCCTGAAGAATTTTTTCCTCATCATCCTTCATGGCAAAGGCCGTCACCGCGATAATCGGGATATTGCGGATCGATTCATCTGCTTTGATCTGCTTGGTCACATCCAACCCGGAAATCTCAGGAAGCTGAATATCCATCAGAATCAGGTCCGGACGCATATTGCGAGTGATATTGATCGCTTCCATCCCGTCTTTTGTTTCGGTGGTTTCATAACCGTTGGCTCCCAAAAGATCGCGGAAAAGTTTCAGGTTCAGTTCATTATCTTCAACGATGAGTATCTTTTTCGTCATAATCCGTCTCACGACTCCCTATTGTCATTTCTACTCTTATTATTGTTGTACCATAGAAATGATTAAAATTATCTTACCAACTTCAATTAAAAAGCGCAATGCGAAGGATGGCAAGGGTTTATATTCGCCAGACCATGCGAACAGACTTACTCACCTTCCTCAAAACAATTATTTATCAATACATCAAGTGCCTCCAGGACTTGGACTGCCTGCCCACCTTCGGCTTTTAGTTCCAGTTGCGTACCCGGTTCTGCCGCCAGCATCATCAACCCTAAAATAGAGCTTCCCGATACCGTCCAGCCCAGATTTTCGCTGTCCAGCCCCTCTGGCAACTCGCCCAGGCGGGTTACACTGACAGTTGCATCGAATTTCGCTACGGTTTTGACGAATTTCGCCGCCGCCCGCGCATGCAGCCCCTTTTTATTGATAATCGTAACCGTTACCGCATGAGTTGGCATTAACACAACCTAGCGACGCTTCAGCAGGTTGCTGGCAACATTGACATATTTCCGCCCGGATTCCTGTGCGCTTAATACCGCCCGCTCCAACGGCTCCGTATTGCGCACGCTGATCAGCTTGATCATCATCGGCAGGTTGATGCCCGCAATCACCTCCACTTTCGGCAAACCCATCACAGAAATCGCCAGATTCGACGGTGTACCACCGAACATATCGGTCAGAATCACCACCCCGTCCCCTTCATCCACCAGCTTGACCGCCTTGATAATATCCTCGCGGCAACGCTCCATATTATCGTCCGGTTGGATGCAGATAGGCAGCATTTTCGGCTGCTTACCTACGATATGCTCGGTAATGGAAATAAATTCCCTGGCAAGATTACCATGGGTTACAATGACGATTCCAATCATAGCGCCTTAATTATGCCTAAAAGGCCTTTCTTGCAAGTGGTGGATGACTTTAACGCTTTCATAACCTAATTATGCAATAATTGGGAATGTCTTGGACAGATTACAGCGGTGTAGAGGGTTATCATAAAATGATAACTGAAATAAGGGCTTCACTGTATGAAGCCTAAAGGCATCAACAGACATCAAAACAACTTTACAAGAAGATACTCCTTCCCGTGGCCGATAGTCAGTCTTTTACGACACAGCATGAACCGCCTGACCGTTTTCCAGACAGCCATCCACCATCATCGCGCCGGCAATACAATCGACAATGACATCCAGCTTTTCGATGGCGGCATTGCCGAACGGGTCAAAGGCGATACGCGGTAATTTGATGCCTTCCAGCATATCATAGGCCGGCTCGGGCAGCCGTTCGATATAGTCACGATGCGTCAGTTCCAGCACCGCGTGAATCGGCGCCTGTTCGACATAGTCCTGCTTGACGATACCGATGCCATAGACCTCTATCAGGCCACGCAACGTATCGGGAGCAGAAGCGATCAACTCGTTATTCTGATTTTCCAGGCGAACCTGATCATCCGCAATCAATATTCCGCCATGTTTGATGAGCCTCAGCGCCAGTTCCGACTTGCCTGCTCCCGACATGCCGGTAATCAGCAGGCCTATTTTCCGGTATTTAATCGCCGTTGCATGAATCATCCTTGTTCCTTTCCATGCGCCGCGGCTTTGCTCAGGGGGCATCCGCCCTAGCCGTCTTCCGAGGTCAATATCACCATAATATCATCCGGGTTGCGCGCACTTTTTAATATATCCTTATTCGTATCGTTGCGTACAATCCGCGCGATGCGCCCCAGTAATTTCAAATGCTCCGAGTCGGCATTGTCAGGCGCAAGCAATACAAAGACAATGACAATCGGCTTATCATCCACAGAATCCATATCGATCGGCTGTGCTGGTCGGATAAAATAGCCAACCGGCTGAATTAATTCGGGAAAACGTGCATGCGGAATGGAAATCCCGCCTCCGATCGCCGTACTGCCAAGCCGCTCGCGCTCAATCAGCGCATTGAGAATACTGCGTTCCGAAATGGAGGTGTGCTGTGCTGCGACCTGCGCCACTTGGCGAAACAGTTGCTTTCCCGATGATACGTCAATATCCAGCACGATGGAATCGGGGTTCAATATTTCCCGCACCTGCATGACCGCAATGCCTGTCTCTCTCTAGTGTTGTTAATCGTGACCGTTATTACGCCGCTTTTTCCTGTGCCGGCTCCGGATCCACCCAGGAAATATTACCATCACTGCGGCGGTAAATGATATTGATACGCCCATGCGCCGAATTATAGAACATCACAGCCGGCAAATGCTCCAGATCCATCTTCATCACCGCTTCGCTCACCGTCAGCGTGGCGATATCGGCAGGGCTTTCTGCGATCACCACCGGGGCGCCTTCCTCTTCCAGTTCTTCGCTATCGGATTCAGGCTGCAACACATAGCTCTTCGCCTGCAGTGACTGCAAGGTTTCCTGTTGTTCCTGATACCGCCGGTGATGGTTGGTGATACGGCGCTTATAGCGGCGCAGTTGCTTTTCGATCTTCTCCATCGCCAGTTCAAAAGCGCTATAGATTTCTTCCGATTCATCATGGCTTTTCAGCATGATATGCGAATGCGTTCCGGTATTGCCATGGATATCGACACGGAACATATGCGATTCCCGCGAGACAACCACGTCGACCTGCGTCACACGGTCAAGATACTTGCTGACGGTCTCCCGCACCTTCTGTTCGACATGTTGTTGAAACGATTCACCTAAATCGACCTGCTTACCAGAAATATTGATGTCCATATCCCCTCACTTTCAAAAAAACGGTTAAGAGACAAATAGTTAGGTTGCATTAACATCCAGCAACGCACTGCCTTTCCTGAATGTCAACAGGACCCAAGATGAGGTAAAATTCATTCTATACCCAACTGGCAAAAAAGCCAAGAAAATGCGACATATTATTACAATTTCGGCAGTTTCACCCCAAGCGCATCAGACAGGCGCTGTGCTTGGCCGTAATAAGCCGCACGGCGCACAAAACGCGGCATGATACCCGACCACTGAAAATCACCGATAACCTTGCCGTCTGCCGTTTCTCCCTTGGTCTGAAAGGCAAACAGATCCTGCATGGTGATGGTTTCCCCCTCCATCCCGATAATTTCCGAGACATAGGTAATACGGCGATGGCCGTCACGCATGCGGCTGATCTGAATGATCAGATGAATGGCCGAAGCGATCTGCTGGCGAATCGCATAGCTCGGCAGGCCCAAATTGGTCATGGTGATCATGCTTTCCAGCCGCGCCAGACAATCGCGTGGGTGGTTAGCGTGAATCGTGGTCAGAGAGCCTTCATGGCCGGTATTCATCGCCTGCATCATGTCGAACGCTTCCGGTCCGCGCACCTCACCGACGATAATACGATCCGGGCGCAGGCGCAGCGCATTCTTGACCAGATCGCGCATGGTCACCTCCTCTTCGCGCCCTTTGCCGAAGGTCAGCGGCTTGGTCTCCAGCCGCACCAGATTGGGCTGAAGCAGTCGCAATTCCGCGGTATCCTCGATGGTGACGATCCGTTCTTCATCATCGATAAACTGTGACACCGCATTAAGCAGCGTCGTTTTACCGGAACCGGTACCGCCGGAAATCACGACATTCAGGCGACAGTGTCCAATGACCTTGAGTAATTCACCCACCGCTTCAGACACATTCTGCTGTTCCTTCATCTGATCGAGCGTGATGACATTCTTGGCAAATTTACGGATGGAGATCGCTGTCCCATCCACCGACAATGGCGGCGCAATCACATTGACCCGCGAGCCGTCCAGCAGGCGCGCATCGACCAGTGGACGCGTCCGGTTGAGCTTGCGGCCCACCGTCTGCACGATCTTTTCCGCCAGATCGATCACCGCCGATTCATTGGAAAAGGTCACATTGGTCAATTCCAGCTTGCCGAAACGCTCGATAAATACCTTGTTTGGCCCGTTGATCAGTACATCATTGACCGTATCGTCCTCAAGCAACGGCTGAATCGGCCCGAGATTCTGCAACTCCTGGACCAGTTGCTCCGTCAACACTTTGACGGAATCATCCTCATCATGCCCATTCGCCTCCTGAGAAACAATCGCATCCAGCTTTCCTTCCAAATAGGCTATGCGCTCTTCCAACGTTCCCTGCATGAAAAGAAATTTATCAGAGTCACCTCAGATTGCAACTGAGGTTCATAAGATCGGGATAATTATTCCGTCATTGCGAGCATACAAAGTATGCGAAGCAATCTATACAGTGCTGTAGGAGAAGCGTGGATTGCTTCGTCGCCCGTCCCCACTTTATGGGTTCGGGGCTCCTCGCAATGACATGTTTAATTAATCGCATCCACCATGCCGCTGAAGACGCCGATTTCCTTACAAATCTGCATCAGCATATCATGACGGGGCGCCACATTCTCCCACTGGAAATTCCCCTGAATATTGCCGAACCGGTCCTCTCCTGTGATCTGGAAGGTAAACAAATCCTGCATGGTAATGGTATTGCCTTCCATGCCGACCAACTCGGTAATATGTGTCACACGGCGTGTTCCATCCTTAAAGCGGTTGGCATGCACGATAATATCCACCGCCGAGACGATCTGTTCACGGATAAATTTTTCATTCAGATGCATGTCACCCATATTGATCAGATTTTCCAGACGGGCCAGCGTGTCGCGCGGTGAGTTGGAGTGCAGCGTCGTCAGCGAGCCTTCGTGACCGGTGTTCATCGCCTGCATCATGTCGAAGGCTTCACCGCTACGCACCTCACCGACGATAATACGGTCAGGGCGCATCCGCAGAGCGTTTCGCACCAGATCGCGGATATTCACTTCCTTGTCGCGCTGGCCGACACGGTCGGGCAGTTTGGTTTCCAGCCGTACCACATGCGGCTGTTGCAGTTGCAGTTCCGCCGAGTCCTCGATCGTCACAATCCGCTCTTTTTCCG
The DNA here is from genome assembly GCA_028281385.1 of Rickettsiales bacterium. Lineage (GTDB taxonomy): Bacteria > Pseudomonadota > Alphaproteobacteria > Rickettsiales > UBA3002 > JANQJY01. The sequence goes on from JANQJY010000088.1 coordinate 17,038, forward strand.
GAATGAAGCGCGAAATCGCGTTGAGCAGCGTCGTTTTACCGGAGCCGGTACCACCGGACACCATGATATTCAGCTTGTTTTTCCCGCATAACTCGAGAAAATGGCCCATTTCACGGGTCAGGTTCTTATTCTGAATCATCGTATCGATGGTGATTTTCTTGGCGGGGAATTTACGAATCGAGATGCTGACCCCGTCAATCGCCATCGGTGCCATGATGATATTGACACGGGAACCATCAGGCAGACGCGCATCGATCAGCGGCCGGTCCTCATCGACCTTACGGCCGACAAAATTCACAATCCGGTGCGACAGCGCGATGACGTCTTCATTGCTGCTGAACTGCACATCGGTACGCTGCAACACACCCATCCGTTCAATATAGACATTTTTGGGGCCATTAATCAGCACATCGTTGATCGACTGATCATACATCAATTGCGTGATCGGCCCAAGATCCAGCCCCATAAACATGGTACTGTTGTTCGCGCCATAGCCGGCTTTCGCCTTTTCCATGCGCTTTTCATCTTTCATGATGGTCACTGGCGGTAATTCCGCCAGTTTCGCGCTCAACTGCGTTTTTGTCGGATTGCTGATCTGCGCCACCGCTGCAATTTCAGATTTGATCGATGTGCCTCTCGACTTTTTCATGTCAGATGGAGCCGCCGGTGCGGGCGGTGCCGGTGGTGGTGTATAATCGGCCTTTACAGGTTTCGACTGCGACGTCTCGCCCTTACTGCCGAATCCTTTCGGTTTTTCTGGCTCCGGTGTATAGGCGGGCGATGGTTGCTGTGGCTGCTGCGGTTGTTGTGGCTGGACCGCCGGTTCGGCTACCGCCTCTGCTGCAACCGCCTGCGTTTGCATCGCCGCTGCGGCAGAAACAGTGGGAACCTCCGCCGCCTGCGTTGCTGCCGGTTCGCACGGAGCTACAGGCTGCTCCAACTGCTGTTTTACCTCTGCCGGATCAGCAAACGGATCAATGATGGTCGGACCGCCCATAACCTTCCCTAATATGCGTTGTTTTTTATCTTATAAGCATACCATAACGCCAAAGGGTTAAGCAATCGTTAGCGAAATGAAAAAATTACCGGGCCGCCACAGCTGATATGCCTTCCGTCTCAAGCTTTTCATCATCAATTTCGCTTAAGAAGCTTAATTCCACCTAATCTCTTCTTCCGGCAGAACAATGCGGTGAACCACTTCATTTTGATCGCTTTTTTCGTCCGCTTCTTCGGCGATCAGCCGGTTAAGCTGCCCGTCGATCCATGCTTCGATCTTCTGCTGCAATACCCCACTTCTATCCTCTTCAAACTGCGGATTGGCCTTGAGGGTTGCCACTTTCAGAAATTTCAGCGCAATGTGATAGGCGGCATGCGCATCCTTGCGTTTTTTAAGCGATGCCGCCATCGCCTGCGGATCGCCTTTCAGGGTATGCATGACCTCGCAGGCATGCCTGTATTGTGTATGGCTGGCGGCTACGCCTTTCGCCGCTATGCGCATCTGATCGGTAATATGCAAAGATAAATCCGTCACATCAGTGCTGTTTCAACTCCTCCCGCGTGCGCTGTGACTCCCTTGGCTCCACCATGTTATATTGCGGATCGCGGAAGGCCAGAAACAAGCCGCAGCTTTTATCCGTCGCATGGGCACGATAATGGTACTTTCCTTGATCATCGCGGTAAATACACCGGCTTAAATCTCTGAACGACCGTACAACCCCGCGGCGCGGACTGCCATCATCCATCTTTTCATCCAACGCTTGTGCCTGCGCCGGCGTAATCGCTCCACCCCGCGTTTCGACCGGAAAATTCACCGGATTAATAAAGGCCCCGCCAAAAGCCAGCCCTTCATATTGCCCGGGAAACCATTTGGGATGATTAATCCGGAAAAAATACATATAGGTATAGCCGGCACTATCCACGGCCATCGAGGCCGGGACGTTCGAACCGGGCGTCGCTCCGCGCGGTTTACGATCCGCCGTACCGGTATAGTGACCATCGATCAGCCCGGCATTCGACAGATGCTGCCAGGCACGAAACCATTCCGGTGCACTCTGATCACTGACATTATCCTTGTGAAATACATAACCGTTGCCATTGCCGTTACAGGTACGCGTCGAATCATCCAGCATCAGACTGTTCACTTCATAACAGGCCTTGTCCGATCCCGTTTTTCCACCGGCAATGCCCCAGAACTCGGTGGCATTGGTCATATCACCCGGCAACGCACCATATTTTGCCCTGAAATGGCTGATCGCGCTTTTATACTGCTCAAACTCCGCCAGGATACCTTTGACGGGATCGCTGCGCAACGCCAGCGCACCACCCGTCGTCAGGCCAATTACCACAAACACAATGACTATATGGATAAGGCGCATACCTTTCACGTTAAGCAGCATTCACGCGTGGTGCAATGATTTTTTAGTGTATTCTAAAGTAAGAATGCCTCGTATGTTATCTGAGCAGACAAAAAATACCGGGCAAAGCCCCCTGAAACACACTATTAATCAACGCACTCCACTAGTGCTTCGGCCATATTGCGCAACGTTCCGGCATAGGCCTGCGGTCCGGTCGGCATGTCGACGCCCAGCGGATCAAGCGTCGTTTTGGGGATCTCAAATTCTTCATGTAACAGATCGATCAGCTTCGCTGTAAATTGCGGTTCGCTGATAAGACAAAATACCGGCTGATTTTTGACAATGTTGCGGATAGCGTCAATGCGTTTCGCCGAAAGTGACACACCCGGATTGAGTGATATTACGCTGGCAACGGTAATGCCGAACGCCTTTTCAAAATACTGATAGGCATCATGAAATACCAGAATCGGTTTGTCCTGTACAGGGGACAGTTTTTCCCGTAATTCAAATGCCAGCGCAAGATAGCGGTCCTGTACAACCTGCAAATTGGCACGATAGCGCGTTTTATTCGCAGCATCAGTTACAATCAGATAGTCTGCGACATACTGCGCTATCATCAATGCATTGGCCGGATCAAGCCACACATGCATGTCATCGCCCGTACCATGCGCGTGTGCGTGATCATGCGCATGGTTATGTGCATCCCTCTCCACACCACGCTGCGGGTAGCGCACCAGTGACGGAATCTTCCCCAGCGCTACGGCCTTATTGCTGTCTTCAAGCGAATCAATCAGTTTCGGCATGAACTGTTCGATCGTTCCATCGACATAGAAAATCACATCGGCACGTGCGAGAGTTTTACGTTGCGACGGCTTCAGCGCCGCGATATGCGGTGACTGGTTGCCATCAAGCAGTAACTCCGGTTCGGCCACACCTTCCATCACCGCCGCGACAATGCTGTGCAGCGGTTTGATTGTCACCACCACCTTCGGCGCCGCCATCGCCTGCGCGCTCAATATCCACAATAATAACCCACTAATTCCTAGAAGCTTCATACCCTTCTTCTCTCGACTGCCAAAATACAACATAGCACCCTATTACACACACTCAAGCACCAGATGACAAATTTGTCACTGGCAGATGCAGGATAAAACCGGTATAGAGCGTATAAGGGAGAGAAAGTGAGTCTCTGAGCCGATGATATCTCGTTACGCTGTAGTAGGGTTGCCGTTGGTGCTGGCGGGGTGCGACATGGCGCCGGAGTATCTGCGCCCGGCCACACTGGCAGATTCGGCAATCTCCTATGTCAACCGGCTGACCACAACAGATGAAGCGGAAACAGCAACACAGCCTTCCCCCGCACTAAACCGCTGGTGGGAGAGCATTGACGATCCGGCGCTGAACGGGTGGGTCACACAGCTGTTAGCCGATAATCTGAGCCTCAAAGCTGCAGCCGAGCGCATCCATCAGGCGCGCGAGCGCGTGGTGATCGAAGGCGGTGCACGCTATCCGAGCCTGTCCGTCGGCGGCGATGTTTCGCGTACTCGCGACACCACTGGCGGCACCCGTTTCGGTTCCGGTGGCAGTTCCACCTTTTATAATACTTCCATGAGCGGCAGTGTGGACATCTCCTGGCAGCTGGATTTATTCGGCCGTGTACGCAGCGCGGTGACATCGGCGGAATATTCGGCGCTGGCCTCGCAGGCTGATTATGATGCGCTGATGCACAGCCTGATTGCCGATCTCGTCACACAACGGGTGAACATTGCCACATTGCAACAGACACTTCTGGTTCAGCGCAGCATCGTTGCCAGCCGTCAACAGACGCTGGAGACGGTGACGCGGCGTTATGAGCTGGGGGTCGAGACCGCCAGTGTCGTCGATGTCTACAGCGCGCGCGAAAATCTCTCCTCGGCCCAGGCGGAGATTCCGTCGCTCACAGGCCGGCTGAAAGAGGCGCTGATCACCACCGATATTCTGCTCGGCCAGGCGCCGGGCACGCTCACCCTGCAGAGCGATCCGTTTCCGGTCATTCCCGATACCGCACCGCCGCCGCCAGATGTGCCCGCCAGACTGCTTGACCGCCGTCCCGATATCCGCAGTGCCGAGCTTGACCTGAAAGCGCGCAATGCCGATATCGGCGTCGCCGTGGCGCAACTCTTCCCCGATCTGTCGATCGGCTCATCGGTAGGCATTACCAGCTCACGCCTGAGTGATTTTCTTGATGCGAAGGACATCGTTGCCTCACTCGCCGGATCGATTCAGGTCGCATTGTTTGAAGGCGGTGCATTGCGCGCCAATATCCGCCTGCAGGAATCGGAACTTCAAGAAGCGTCGATTAACTATGCCGAACTTGTCCTCAGCGCGATGGGCGAAGTCGAAACCGCACTGATTCAGGAACGCTATCTGCGCGAACAGGTGGAACTGCTGCGCTCAAGCGTCAGCAATGCCCGCGCAGCCGAAACCAACGCGCAGGAACGGTATGCCAAGGGCATTGAAACGCTGCTCAGCGTGCTCGATACGCAACGCCGCCGCCAGAACGCGGAAATTGCCCTGCTCTCGGCGCAGCAATCCTATTGGAATGCGCGCATCGCACTTTATCTTGCACTGGGTGGCGACTGGCTTGAGAGGGACAAGGGGCGAGGGACGAGAGACGAGGAAGATATTTCCACCTCATCCCTCGCCTCTCGTCCCTCGTCCCTTTCCACCGAACATAAGGATAACACTCCATGACCGTATCTCCCCATCGCCCGCTCTGGCGCCAATTGTTATCGCGTGAGAATTACCAGCTATGGATTGTGGTGGCGATTATTCTGGTGGCACTGTTCATCTCCGCCATTCTCGATGCGGCGCGTACCCCGCCGCGTACCGACCGTAACAATGATGATTCGATCGCGGTCGAGGCGGTAACGGTGACAGCTGGTGCGCATCGCGTAATTATCCACACCACCGGTGTCGTCGAGCCGCGTGCACGCGTCAATCTGACGCCACAGGTCTCTGGACGCATCGAATGGGTCCACCCCGAACTGTTTTCCGGCGGCCGTTTCAGTGCGGATGAAATCCTGTTTAAAGTAGAGCAGACCGATTATAAAAACGCGCTGGCGCAGCGCACCTCCGATGTCGCCAAGGCCAAAACATCACTGGCGCTGGAGCAGGCCGGGGCCAACGCCCCGCTCGCCGCAT
>JANQJY010000094.1 GCA_028281385.1 Rickettsiales bacterium
TGCTCGACGACGATGACGGTATTGCCGAGATCGCGCAGATGTTTGAGCGTCGCCAGCAGGCGCTCGTTATCGCATTGATGCAGCCCGATCGACGGTTCATCGAGCACGTAAAGCACGCCCGACAGGCCCGAGCCGATCTGCGAGGCGAGGCGGATGCGTTGTGACTCGCCGCCGGACAGCGTGCCTGATTCGCGGCTTAAGGTCAGGTAATCCAGCCCGACATTGTTCAGAAAGCCCAGGCGCTCACGAATTTCCTTGAGGACTTTTTCGGCAATCTGCTGATGCTTTTTCGACAGTTTCTTTTCCAGTTTGGTGAACCAGTCGACCGCGCCTTCGATCGTCATCTGCGTCACTTCGCCGATATGTTTGCCGCCGACTTTGACCGCCAGCGCTTCGGGCTTCAGGCGATGGCCGCCGCAGGCATCGCAGCGGGTGATGTTCTGAAATTTGGCGAGTTCTTCGCGCACCCAGCTCGAATCGGTTTCATGATAACGGCGGGTGAGATTGGGAATCACCCCTTCAAACGGTTTGTGGCTGTTAAAGGCGCGGATACCGTCGAAATAATGGATTTTGACTTTCTCATCGCCCGAGCCGTACAGAATCACCTCCTGAATTTTTTTCGGCAGCTTGTCAAACGGCTTGTCGAGATCGAACTTGAAATGTTTGGCGAGTCCTTCCAATGTTTGAATGAAATATTTTGACTGCGAACCTTCCCATGGAGCAATTGCGCCCTCGGCCAGTGATTTATTGCGATCGGGAATCACCGCGTCGGGGTCGAAAAACATCTGTGTGCCCAGCCCGTCGCATTCCGGACAGGCGCCGAACGGGCTGTTGAAAGAAAACAGGCGCGGCTCGATTTCCTCGATGGTAAAACCCGATTCCGGACAGGCGAAGCGGGAGGAAAGGGTGATGATATCACCTTTTTTATAATCGGTTTTTGCCTCTTTCGGTAGCCCTACTATCTCCACATGCACCAGTCCGTCCGACAGGCTAAGCGCTGTCTCGATCGAATCGGCCAGGCGGTTGCCGAGATCGTCCGTCAGTTTGATGCGATCGACCACCACCTCGATATCATGCTTTTTGTTTTTATCGATATCGGGCAGATCATCCATCTCATACATCTCGCCGTCGATCTTCACACGGGTGAAGCCGCGCCGCTGCAGCGTATGAAATTCCTTGCGGTGCTCGCCTTTCTGTCCACGCACGATGGGAGAGAGGATATAGAGCTTCGTGTCTTTCGGCAGCGCCATGACGTGATCGACCATTTGTGTGACCGTCTGGCTTTCGATCGGCTTGCCGGTGGCCGGTGAATAGGGAATGCCGATACGCGCATAAAGCAGGCGCAGATAGTCATAGATTTCGGTGACGGTGCCGACGGTGGAACGCGGATTGCGCGAGGTGGTTTTCTGATCGATGGCGATTGCCGGCGACAGCCCGTCGATCGATTCGACATCGGGCTTGTCCTGAATATTCAGAAACTGGCGTGCATAGGCCGAGAGCGACTCGACATAGCGGCGTTGACCTTCGGCGTAAATCGTATCAAACGCCAGCGACGATTTGCCCGAACCCGACAGACCGGTAATCACCACCAGCCTGTTTTTGGGAATCTCGACATCGATGTTTTTCAGATTATGTTCTTTGGCTCCGCGGACGGAAATGGTTTCCTGCATGGTCTCTCTCAGTGTTTTTATAATTGTTCCAAATTGGAACGAGCGGAGAGTATAAGCAGACCTGGCCACTTTGGCCAGTGCTAATTTAGTTGATGGCGGCGATACTATTGTGATCGCTTCGCGCTCAACAATGCCCGCCGCCCGTATCCATGCAAGATGTGAATCGCAGACAGTATGTTCGCGCCAGCCTTGAGCACTTGAACTAGAAAAATTGATGGTCAATGCATCAATTTTTCGCGCTTCAAGCATGGATTTTTTCAGGAGAAAAAATCGGGAAGCTTAACGTAAGACTTATCCACACATGTAAAAACCACTGGCGGATGCGGCGATGGGGCGTATAGTTAATACCCTAGCTAAAAAGGAGCACATCATTATGGCAGGCAGTATTAACAAGGTGATTCTCGTCGGGAATCTGGGAGCCGATCCGGAAGTGCGCGCGACACAGGACGGGCGTGAATTGGTCAATCTGCGTATCGCAACGTCGGAAAGCTGGAAGGACCGCAATACCGGCGAGCGCAAGGAACGTACCGAATGGCACCGCGTGGTGATTTTCAATGAAGGGCTGGTGAATGTCGCTAAGAATTATCTGCGCAAGGGCTCGAAAATCTATATCGAAGGCCAACTACAGACCCGCAAATGGCAGGACCAGAACGGGCAGGACCGCTATTCCACCGAAGTGGTACTGCAGGGCTTTAACAGCAATCTGACCATGCTGGATGCCAAAGGCAGTGGCGGCATGGGTGAGTCGAGCAACGAGTTCAGTCAGGCGCCGGCGATGGCGGCGGCCGGTGGTGGTGCAGCGGCAGCGGCTCCTGATCTGGATGACGAGATTCCGTTTTAGTTATTTGCGTTACGCTTCTGCTCCGGCCACTAAAGAGGGTATCTCCTGATAACGGATCATGATAATGATGAGCCATTAATATGACCCAGATTCCTTTCATCAAAATGCATGGTGCTGGCAATGATTTTGTCGTGATCGACAATCGTGCGGGCGAATATTTGATCACGGCGCAATGGGCCGAAAAACTGGCCGATCGGCGATTAGGCATCGGCTGTGATCAGTTGATTGTCATGGAAAAGGAAAAAGACAAACTCGCCGATGTGTTGATGCGCATCTATAATGCCGATGGTTCGGAGATCGACGCCTGCGGTAATGCTTCGCGCTGCATCGCCTGGTGGATCATGGAAGAGGCCGGCCGTGAAGAGGTGGTGGTGCAGACCGGTGCGGGGCTGCTCAAATGCGCCCGCTCGGAAGAGTATGACGATCATGTCACCGTCGATATGGGCATGCCCAAGACGCAGTGGGATCAGATTCCGCTGAGCGAACAGCGCAACACATTGCATCTGGGGATCGACGAAGGGCTGCTGATGGACCCGGTGGCGGTGAATATGGGCAATCCGCATATGGTATTTTTTGTCAAGGACCTGCAGCATATGCGTATGGAGCAGTGGGGCCCGAAGCTGGAGGTGCATTCGCTCTATCCCGAGCGTTGCAATGTCAGCGTGGTGCAGGTGAAGGATCGCGAGCATCTGCAACTCGTCGTGTGGGAGCGCGGATCAGGGCTGACACTGGCCTGCGGCACGGCGGCCTGTGCGGCGCTGGTAGCCGGGGTGCAGCGCGATTTGTGCGAACGGCGTGCGCATGTCGAACTGCCGGGCGGTGAGCTGTTCATCAGTTGGGATAAGGAACGCAACCATGTGATGATGACCGGTCCGGTCGCGCATGTGTTTGACGGGACGTTCGATCAGGAAATACTGGTGTAAGTCAGGCCGTACTTGCACGGCCCAAGAATTAATAGGACGCGACAAATCCGTTCTTGCTGGCGATCATCAGATTGAAAACGGCGACATGGTCAACCGCATCGTCATAGGTCGCGTTATCGTCGATGCATCCGCTATACATGCGGATAATGTCCGCTGGTTTCATTTTATATTTATGCTTCAGGATCAGTACCTGTTCTTCGGCGATCTGTTTGATGGATTCGTCTACTTCCTGTTTTAATACTGTGTTTATCATGGCTTGCCTCATTTATTATTATCACTTAACAAGGGTAGGAGCAAAGGACAGGCCAGTTTAATAAAATGGAATAACCTATTGTTATTTAGTTATATGTATGTTAGGGGCAAGTACCTCACCGAGAGGAAACAGAAAGAAATGCATGTACTAGGCAAAAAATGCCTATACTTAACGAATTTTTAATATTTGATGGACTTTCAGCTCATATGGCGTTTGAACCAGGCATCCACGGCTTCGTCGGTTTCTTCCTTATGGCGTTTTAACGTATGGTCGCCATTTTCATAGAGAATCAGTTCATGGGGAATGTGATGTGCTGCCAGCTGTTCGGCCAGAGCGATGCTTTGCGATGCGGGCACGATCGTATCGGCATCGCCATGAAGCAAAAGCAGCGGTGCGTTGATGGCATGTGCCCACCCTATGGCGGAGCGTGCGTCGAATGCCTGTTGTCTGGCGGCAGCATCCATGGCGGCAATGGAAGGGGCAATGCGCTGTATGAAATCATCATCGATTACATCCAGCGAGGTGATATCGGAAATACCGGCGATGGACGCGGCGGCATTGACGTTGATGCCGTGTTTTAAGGCCAGATAGCTCATCATCCCGCCGCGTGACCAGCCCAGCATGAACAGATTTCTGCCGTCCCACTGCCCGGCATGACTCGAATAGGCCGCCAGATTCAACACATCCCGGACATCATCGCCGCCAAACAGCTCTTCTCCGTCGCTGCCGTCATTGCCGCGGTAGTTGCTGCCGATCACGATATAGCCGCGTTTGGCGAAGCGGTAGAAAATACGCATGAGCACGGGGGCGCTCAGCATGCCGTAATCGCGGCTGCCGCCACGATTGAACAACAGCATCGGCAATGGCTTGTCTATATTTCTGGGAATGGCCAGGGCGCCGGTGACATTCAGCCCGTCGCTGTCATAGATGATGCGCTCAAAAAGAACGTCATCGGCTGCCAACAGCTGCTGGCAGGCTTTTTCATACACCATTTCAGGGAAATATTCCTGTAATTTCGGCACCAGGCGGTCATAGGGATGCGGCTGAAAAGGGATACGTTTCATAACGTAGGACGTAGCAGGCTTGCCCGTATTTGGCAATCGACGGTGCGAGTGTCATGAAACTGTCATAAAAAACGATATAACATATTGAATAATATTATTCATTTTGGTTATGAAAGCAGCAATCTTTACGGAACTGTCACATCTATAACGGGCCATGGCTGTTATACTACTAGCTGTGAGATAATAACCAGCCGTGATGGAGTGAATGTCGGATAGTCCCTTCATAACCGATATAACGGACAAGGTCTTACAAGGTGAAGGCCCCATCCATATGAGCCAGGAGCAGATTAATGCACTGGGCGAGATGGGCTGTACGATTTCCGATACGGAAACCACCGGGCTTAATCCGAAACTGAATGGTTTGACGGAAGTGGCCTCTATCCGGTTTGTCAAAAAGAAAGGCAGCAAGGATTACCGCGTTGAACAGTTCAGAGCCTTCATCAAGCCGCTGCGCCCCGAATATCGTGACTATGAAGAAGCATGCGAACGAGCCAAGACCACGGGAACGCCGCTACCTGCCTATGATCGGAAGAAATATGAGTATTTTATCGAACCGCAGGCGCTGAATGTGACCGGCACCAAAATACTTCGCAACGATGCTGAAGGCCGTGAAGATCTAAACGGCCCGATCACGGCCATCGAAGTGAACGGACAGCGGCAGGAAGCGGTGATGTTCGATGAAGTCATGGAGGATTTCCTCGCATTCACCCACCACGGGGCGAATGACCTGTATTACAATGCTCCCTTTGACAAACCGTTTCTGGCGCAGCAGATGCGCGATGTACTGGCCTATCAATGGGCCAGCATGAATTATCATCTCACGGGTCACGAGGTGTCAGACAACAGTAAAGCGGAAGAGAAACAAAGGATCGAAACTTTCCGGCAGACATTGCGTGCATCTGAACCAACCATGCCACACACCAAAATTTCTGTCCAAAAGGTGGAGTGGGAGCAGGCGACAGCGGAGGAACGTCTGCAGATCGTACAGGAGGTCAAGGATGCGGTTCCGCTGCCGCCGGAATATACCAATCCGTCCCTGTATCAGTGTTTGATGTACGCCTATTTTTATCATCACGGATTCGAAGGATCAAACCGGCTTGATGATGCCTACCGCAATCTGGTGGATGAGGATTTCAGGCAGCGGGGAGATCATGAGGCGGCAGAAGATATCGTGATGGCGGCGAAGGTGATGCTGGCCATGACGGACAAAAAATTTGCGAAGAAAAACTATCATGTCAGTCAGGAATTGAGCATATGTGATCCGGCCCGCTTCGAGAGACTGGAACATATCAGAGTGGGACAAACACCAGCACAGCCGCATTTCGCAACGATGGCAGATTTATATGCGCATTTGCTGGAACAGTTCCTTGGCGGGAAAGCGGATACCAAAGCAAGAGACAAAGAGGACATTTTTGATGCTGCCAAATTTCCCCTGGGCATACGAGGCAAGCCGGATATTCGCTTAAGAGAGGGAAACATCGAAATGATATTTCCACCAGGGTTTGAGAAAAATTCCAAAGCGGCCGCACTGTGGAATCATTTGCAAGCCTATTATGACGCGGCAGGTCGAGCGCGGCCGGCGTCGGACTCAGATCCGGTCAGCACGCATCTATTGAAAATAGACAAAAATAGAAGAACGGTGGTGATCAATGCGGATGGCAGCCGGCCGAAACATCTCAGCCTGTTTAAAAAATTGTTATTATACCGCGACATCATCCATGCCAGAGAAGATAATACGAAGCAGGCGATCATTAAAGACATCTTCCCCTATGATACGCAGGGTACGAAGATGGATGTGCTTCTGAAGGGAGAGGATGAGCCGTTTCATGCACTGCCAATGAATGCGTTGCGTGCGAATTTGAAGGAAATTCAGTGTTCTGAAACGCCGGAAGATGCCTTGTATAAACTCCATATCATCCGCGAAGTTTATAAGATGGATAAAGGCAACCGAATCGGGCTGGTGATGGTGCGGCGGGATAAGGATAAAGGAGGTGTGAACATCATCATCCGCGGGCATTTGCGCGGTATGGGGGAGGCAAGGCTGTTCCTGAGGGACAGTGAACAAAGTGGTAGCAATGCGTTTGATGACAATCGCGAGAGAATACATTCACAGGTGAAATTTCTGGTGGATGTCGGGGTGTTGCCCTATGTCGATACCGGTACCATTTCAGGCGATAATGATTTGGCGGAAGCCGTGGATATCGAAGAAGAGGGTGAGATATCGGATGATAAAACCAAAGAACAGCCATATACTGTTCAGGCGGCCTCCGAGGTATCGGATAACCCCAATATACGCATTACCCTCTCCGATAATGTTGTTGATTTGATATTGAACACACTGCCGGATCAGTTCCGGTATGAAGTGCAGCATCAGTTGGACAGAGAATCGCCTGATGCTGAAGCGGCGCATATCTCATCTGCGGTCATTCCAACCCTGCGTTTCCGGGATAAAGAAGAAAAAGATTCTTTGCGGCTGAAACGAATCAGAGAGCCGGGCAAGCGGGTGTATTACACATTGGAAGGCCCTCGCGATGCCTTTTATGACTATCCTTTGGTATCGAAAGAGGATGCAGTACAGGCACAGGATGATGTCATGCTGGATGAGCGCACCAAACATCTGATCGGCAATGCCTGCTGGCTGACATACCGGTTGCAGCAGATTCCGGGCACGTCGAGTGTATCCTTCACATCACTTTCCGATGCGCTGGATACGCGTGATGAAGGGCGCAAGCGTTTAATGGCGATACTGCATCAGGAGGATGGCGTGTCGGATGATGCCGTCGATATGCTGTATGACATGGAAATGCGCCCTGACCGCAAAGAGGATGCGCATAATAATACCTATAGTCTGCCGATGAAAGCCTATGCGAAAGAAATCAGGCTTGATGCCGGACAGATGATGCCGCACGCATTCGACTGGTCAAAAATGATCGGCAGAAATGTAAAGGCGATGACGGAAAAACGGAAAAAGGGCAATATGGCATTGAAAAAACCGATGATCGGTGTGGCGTTAGACGTGATTCGGGGAGAGCATATAAGGTCCGTCGATCGGGGAAAGCATATAAGATCCGTCGAAATGAGCGAGGAACGGAAATGCTGGATTAAAGATCATGATACGATGAATCATCAGTTGGATATGAATGCCAGTCCGCCTGTATTGCTTACCGAGAAAGCGAGAGGATTGGACGGGCGGAAAACGGGCGATGGGGATATGCTCGATGTCAGCCGATCCTCCGTTATTGGTCCGCATCATTTCCGTATGACGAAAATAAAAGGTGCTAATGGTAAAGATGTTAATGTGTTTAAGGCATCCAGGCTGGTATTGACATTAGCCAGCGCGTATCTTGCGGCTGAAAACCATCCCCCCCTTACCATTACAGAAAAAAGCGAGAATTTTTATGTAGAGATAGATAATGAAGATGTGGTGATGGTTGAAGATGCTGTCAGAGAAGCTTCCAGGCTGGTCTACAGACTGTCGAAGATGACAGGGTTCGACAGGCAGCAGGTCGACCATATCTCGCTGGAGAAAGATGGCAAGGTCCATTTATGTCTCAATACCCAAGACATGTTTAACGCACATGCTTTGTCAAAAGTGTTTAACTGTTATAAAGGGATGGTTGACTCCGATTTGAGACAGCTTTTCAGCGCATTCCAGCGTGACATTCGTGAAGACCGGGACCGGATGGATTACCGTAACGAGGAATGGGAGCTTAAGGACTGGCTTGCGAAAATTGTGGCGATGGATGCACAAATGCTATGGGGAGGAGATAGCGGCGAAGAAGAGCGTAAAAGCGTTTTTGCGGCCATCGAAAAAGCCATCGCGGAAGCGAGAGGAAGCAGAGCAGACACAGACACCCGCACACTTCTGCTGGAGGAAATAAACAGAACGGGAGGATTGATTCACGATCTGGCAACGATTGTAGGTAATCCAAGGCGTTATCGCCCGGTACTTAGCGAGAAAGACGTCCGGAGTTTTGATAATGCCATGACGGATGTGCGCCATCTTCACGGCAGGATGAATCTGGCAAATTTTGGCCTGGAATCATTAGCGGAAGAGGCAATGACAGCGCATATGGCCTATGCAGGTGGATTCGACCCCAAATATCGCCATCATAGTTTGAGACGGAAAATTGCGGATGCCTGGCTGGAAGTCGGATGTGATCTGTTGCTGGCGGAAGGAAAAGCGGAACAAAAAGACAAATACAAAGCCTATAAGGGATTGATTACGAAGCATTACGGCAAACTGCTGGAATGTTACGACATCGAAGTGCCCAAAGACCCTGAAACGGAAAAGCAGGTCCGCCAGCCAATATCAGGAGCGGCAAAAGAAAAAGTGATTGAGAAAATAAATCGGACATATGAACGTCATGCGTTGACGTTATTATCAGCTCTAAATCCGAAGGTTCAAGAACGTGATGGCGTTGTTCCATCTGAAGAGCATGCACCGCTTGCCAGGGCATTGCTTGAGGAGGCCGGATATAGCGCAGAGCAGGCGGAAGCGTTAATTAAGCTTTATGAAAAAGGCGATAAGCCAGCAGTGAAGGAAAAAGTGGAGAAAAAAGTGAAGGAGGCGTTTCCGTTGAGTACGAAACAGTCAGCGAAACATAAGACGCCGGACAGATCTGTTGACGATGTGTTGCAGCAATATAGATGGGCAACCGGCCAAGATGGCATACCTATTACGGCGGAACTCTCATTATCGGAAAGAAAAGAAATTGAAGGAGACATTGCGAAGGCTTATGAAAAACGCGCGAAGTTTTATCTGCAGCGCATTACGGATCCTGAGGCGGATGCCGGTGCCATGCAGGAACGAGCTGAACACATGCTGAAAACTGCCTATACATTAAGGTGGTTATGTGAGGAATATGAGGGGGAAGATATCGACCCGGAACGGGAACTGTCATGGATTGAAAAAGGACGAAAAGCGTCTGGCGCGCATATTAGTAAGAATAAAATTGAAGAGATCAAAGGAAAGGTGAAAGAGGCTGTTGAAGCATATGAGAAAAAATCACCTAAGAAGAGAGCAGGTGGCGGGCGGAAGAAGGCCGAAGAGGAAACCACAAAACAGCCCGACGAGGCCTATTTGCGCAGTGATCGTCTGAACGAGCATGAGGAACGTATTGAACATAAAGGTCACAGGCAGCGCTACAGGGAAATAAGCATAAAGAAAAAGACCGCGCAGAAGGCCGCGCATACCAAGGCGCTGTTATCCGTATTACCCGATCCGGATGTGTCATTGCGGGTAAAACGCCAGTTGGCAGGCAGCTTGAACAAGTTTTATAAGGAAAGCGATGACTGGCTTAAAGTAAGACCGCACGTCGTGCAATATGTGTCAACGATGGTTGCTCTGTTGGCACAGGATGGAACGCTTTATGATAACTTATCGGCTGTCAACACGTCGGGTAATGAAAAAGTCAAAGATATCGCTGAAGAAGTTGCCAAATTAAGACGGATTGGTTTGCAGAAAGAAACCCTGTCAACAGTGGAAAATGTAAGAAAAGATCTGGATAAAGCAGCGAAAGAAATGCTGTGCATGCGGTTGCAGGCAGAGCATATAGATGCAGAGATTTCCGAAACAGGTGATATTATGTTTGATGTGGATGCGCTGGTGAGACCCCGTCACGTCCTTCACAAAACCGGGGGAGAAGAAACCGTATCCTACAAACCTTCAGAGTTATGGCACAGAATGTTCCATCCGGCATGGTTGCTTCATCCTTTGGCAGGTGAAGACCAACAAAGAGATGCGCCGGATGGAGAAAAACCAGCGCCGAAGAAAGATGGAGTGGATGTAAGCGTGGCAGGTCAGGAAGGCCGGGAAGCGGCGCCGCAGAAAGGGCAACGTCAGCCACGTAATGATACCGTAAAAGCGTTGTTCACACGGCTTAAGGATGACAATCCGCAGATTCCTCTCGAGATAGAATCTGGTGATGACGGAATGATCAAAATCAATCTGAACCGCTCCGAGATTAAGGAAAATGAATGGCTGGCATGTGCCGGTCAGCCGCAATGGATGGAGAGCAAACGTAATATCGCCGGAAAGCTGCAAAGTGTGATGGCAAGCATTGCGCATGCCTATAAAGCCTATAATGATGATGATAAGATCGCCTACCAGAAGGAAGAGCATATAGCAGAACTTTTTATGCCGGCGGCATATGCCGTTCCCGTATATTTGCTGCTGAAAGCGGCCGCCAAATTAGCCACCATTCCTCATGTGAATAATATTACTGTCAATGACTCGGGAGACCAGCTTAAGTTCGATGTGACGATGGCTAAGAATCGGAATGCGTTGGCGTCTGCATTGAGTGCGTGTTTTGCTGATAAGAATTACTATCGCATAGGTAATGAGACGATATTCAGAATGCGTGATCAGTTGCGCGAGAGCCGTCAGAAGTCTGATAAGTCCCGTGCGGTAACACATGTATTTGTCAAAATACAGGAAAGTGGCAAAGGCAGGAAGAAAGACATGGATGCCGTATTGAAGGAGTTGATCACGCCTTCTTCCGAGGTGGAAAGCCCCGGCATGCGTAAACAGCCTTCCCGTGTGGATGAGAAGCGCGGCGGCCCAACGACAAAACGTTAGCTCCTGGCGAGTTTGGCATTGACAGCGCCCCGCATGCCCGCTATAAACCACCGTCCCTTGCGAGGAGTGATCAGACAATGAAAGTGTTAAGTTCTTTGAAATCAGCCAAAAAGCGCGATAAGCACTGCCGTGTGGTGCGCCGTAAAGGCCGCCTTTACGTCATCAATAAAAGCAATCCCCGCATGAAAGCGCGCCAGGGCTAATTTTTTATTCTGATATTTGTCATCCTGAGCGAGTGTGTAGCACAAGTCGAAGGCTCCAGATCCCTTCGTCCGCCTGCGGGCGAGACGTTCGAAATGACGGTTTCCCGCTACCGCACGAAAATATGGATTTCGTCATAGCTGATGCCGGGCGTCA
>JANQJY010000095.1 GCA_028281385.1 Rickettsiales bacterium
ACTGCTTTTTCATCCACCACATCATACATCGGGATGTAATTCTCCCCCAGCTTTACATTCGCTAGTACGCATGCTGTCGCCTCCTGCGTCAACGCGTCGCGTAACGGCGTTCCCGGATTCACAAAGGACGAGCCGGGCAATTGCATGCCCATGATTTCCATGAGCATCTGATTGCTGTTGGCAGTCCCGTAAAATGTGCAGGTGCCGGGGGAATGGTAAGAGGCCGACTCCGCTTCGAGTAACGCATCCTCGCCAATTTCACCTTTGGCATATTGTTCGCGGACACGCGCCTTCTCCTTATTCGGCAGACCGGACGGCATCGGTCCGGCCGGCAGGAATATCACCGGCAGATAGGAAAAATGCAGCGCGCCGATCATCAGGCCCGGAACGATTTTATCGCAAATGCCCAGACACATGACCGCGTCAAACATGTTATGCGACAGGCCGACCGCCGTTGCCATGGCAATCACATCGCGGCTGAAAAGCGACAGTTCCATCCCGAGCTGGCCCTGCGTCACACCGTCACACATGGCCGGCACACCGCCCGCCACCTGCGCCACCGCACCATGCGCCTTGGCCAGACGCTTGATCTTTTCAGGATAGTCGTAATAGGGCGCATGCGCCGAGAGCATGTCGTTATAGGCCGTTACAATCCCGATATTGGGTGTCGCGCCTTTCAGCTTCTCCTTATCCTCCTGCGCGCAGGCGGCAAAGCCATGCGCCAGATTGCCGCAGGACAATATATCCCGATGCGGCGATTGTTCACCCATCTCCTTCATCGCCTGCAAATAGATCTCGCGTGAGGTTTTGCTACGCTTGATGATACGGTCTGTGACCTTTTGTAAAACGGCATCTGTCATTACGCCGCCCAGTAAATTTCAGGAGAAGATTGACTCTGACGCAATACGGAGGCGATCGGAAAAGCCCCTTCCTCATCGGACTGCATCGCCTGCTCATAAACCTCGCGCTTGGCATCGCCGGTGATATGCAACAACAAATGCCGCGCATGGCATAACAGCTTCGCCGTCATCGTTACACGCTCGGCCGGTGGTTTGGGTGAATCCGTTACCGTCAGACACAGCGCGTCGCTTTCCTTATTCAACCCTTCACCCAATGCCGGATGATGCGGAAACAGTGACGCCGTATGCCCGTCTTCGCCCATACCGAGAATCACCACATCCAATGCGTGCGGTAATGCGCCGAGTTTTTTCTGCAGGCGCGCCGCGCCTTCCTCTAACGATTCTCCTTCCACTGCCGGTGCCAAAGAGAGATATTGCGCCCGTTCATGCAGCAGATAATCACGTACCAGCTTCTCATTGCTCTCATCAGAGGCTGCATCCACCCAACGTTCATCCGCCACGCTGATCGTCACATGTTCCCACGGCAGATCATACGCTTTCAGCGCCTTGAAAAACGGCATCGGCGTACTGCCGCCGGAGACGACCAGCGTTGCCTGCCCTCTTTGTTCTATCGCCTCGCGCAACCTATCTGCGACCCGCTGCGCCAGCGCGTCTGCCAATGCGTCACGCGACTCAAAGGAATGAAATGCCGGATTACTGTTCACCGCGATACCACTCCCGCCCGTCGCGCGCAATCAGCGTATGCGCTTCACTGGGGCCCTGACTTCCCGCCGGATAATGATGCAGCGGCAGGTTACTCGCCTCCCAGCTTTCCATGAGCGACTCCACCCAGTGCCAGGCGGCCTCTACCTCGTCGCTGCGCATGAACAGGGTCGGATTGCCGCGCACCACATCCATCAAAAGCCGTTCATAGGCATCGGGGAAACGCTCTTCAAATTCATCCGCCAGACTCAGATTCAGATTCACCGGCTTCAGACGATATCCGCCCGGTCCGGGGACCTTGGTGATCATCTGGAAATTAATATATTCATCCGGCTGCAGACGAATGACCAGCTTGTTGCTCACCGGATCACTTTTCTGATCGGGAAAAATGGCATGCGGCACGTGATTAAAATAAATCACGATTTCCGAATAACGCGCCTGCATCCGCTTGCCGGTGCGCAGATAAAACGGCACGCCCGACCAGCGCCAGTTATCGATATAGGCTTTCAATGCGACATAGGTCTCGGTCAGGCTTTCCGGTTTTTCGATTTCATCAAGATACGCCTCAACTTTCTTATCGCCGATTACTCCCCCGTCATATTGTCCGCGGACGCTGTCTGTTAAAGCCATCTCGCTCGTGACCGGCCGCAGCGCGCGCAGGACTTTCAGCTTTTCATCACGCACGGCATCCGGCGTGACCTGGTTGGGCGGTTCCATCGCCACCAGACACAGCAGCTGCAGCAGATGGTTCTGCACCATGTCGCGCAGGGCGCCCGTATCATCATAATAGGCATGACGGTTTTCCAGTCCGGTACTTTCCGCCACGGTAATCTGCACATGGTCGATCACGGCGCCGTTCCACATCCGCTCGAACACATTATTGGCAAAGCGCAGTACCAGCAGATTCTGCACCGTCTCCTTGCCGAGATAATGATCGATGCGATAGACCTGCTCTTCGTCAAAACAACTCAGCACTTCCTGATTAATCTGACGGAAGGTTTTCAGATCATAGCCGATCGGTTTTTCCAACACCACCCGTGCGGTGGGTGTAATCAGCCCTGCCTGTTTGAGATGCAGGCAAATGGGACCGAAAATGCTGGCCGGCGTCGACAGATAAAAAATCCGCTCGTCACGTGCCTGTTCTTCTATCAGCGCCTTGAGCGTCTTGAAATCATCCGCCTTACTGGCATCCAGCTTGAGATACTGTACATGCTCCGTCAGAGATTTCCAGTCGGCATCGGTAAAATCCTGCTTGGCAATAAAGGTCCGGCCCGCCTTTTCGATCGAGGCCAGATGTTCCTCACGGCTCATCTCACCGCGCCCCAGCACGATAATCCGGGTATCTTCAGGCAGTTGCCCTTCCTTCAGACGGTAATACAGCGCAGGCAGTATCTTACGCAGGCACAGATCGCCCGTTCCGCCAAAAACGATGATATCAGAAGCACTTAATTCATTTTTTTTCACTGTCTACATCCATCCATATAGTTATACATCCCATAAATCGCGGTGGAGCCTATTGAAATAAGGGCTTTATATCAATCAATTTTTGCGTCATTGACATAAAAAATATCTTTTTTGCCGGACGCTCTGCGATTTGCTCTTGGTCCCCACTCATGCTAGCTTCTCTCCAAAAAGGAGACGGAGATGGACATCTATGTTTTCATATCACTAAGCCTGTATTTCGCTTTAATGATGGCTATCGGCTATTATGCCTATAAAAAATCGACCAGCGACGTATCGGAATATATGCTGGGAGGCCGCAAGCTGCATCCGGCGGTCGGCGCCTTATCCGCTGGCGCTTCCGATATGAGCGGCTGGATGCTGATGGGGCTGCCCGGCGCCATCTATCTCTCAGGGCTGAGCGCCGCCTGGATTGCCGTCGGCCTCATTATCGGCGCCTATTTCAACTATCGGCTGGTCGCACCGCGTCTGCGCGTCTATACCGAAGTCGCCAATGACGCGATTACCATCCCCGATTTTTTTGAAAAACGCTTTCACGATCATTCGCATGCCCTGCGGATATTATCCGCGCTGGTCATCGTGATCTTTTTCACGCTTTACACCTCTTCCGGCGTGGTGGCAGGCGGTAAATTATTCGAGGCATCCTTCGGCATGTCCTATGAGCTGGGCCTGTTTGTGACCGCCGGTGTCGTCGTCGCCTACACCCTGTTCGGCGGTTTTCTTGCCGTCAGTCTTACCGACTTCGTTCAGGGCATCATCATGTTTATCGCTCTGGTGACGGTTCCCATTGTCACGCTGATCTCTCTGGGCGGGGCGGATGTTGCCATGCATACCGTCACCTCCGTCGATACGGAGTATCTGAGCATGTGGTCCGAGGATATGACCCTAATCGGCCTGATATCGCTCGCCGCCTGGGGGCTGGGCTATTTTGGTCAGCCGCATATCATCGTGCGCTTTATGGCAATCCGTTCGCTCGAGGATATGGCCACCGCCCGCCATATCGGCATGAGCTGGATGATGGTCACCGTCATCGGCGCCGTAGCCACCGGCGCGATGGGGCTGGCTTACATCACCAGCACCGGCGTCACGCTGAATGATGCGGAAACCATTTTCATCCATCTGTCGCAAGTATTGTTTCATCCGTTGATCGGCGGATTCCTGCTGGCCGCCATCCTGGCAGCGATCATGAGTACAATTTCCTCGCAACTGCTTGTCTCCTCCAGCTCGCTGACAGAGGATTTCTATAAAACCTTCCTCCAGCGCTCTGCCACACAGGGCGAACTGGTGCTGGTCGGACGGCTGTCGGTATTCGCCGTGTCGCTGGTCGCCATCGCCCTGGCTTTTGATCGTTCCAGCTCGATCCTGTCACTGGTGGCAAACGCCTGGGCAGGGTTCGGTGCCGCCTTCGGCCCGATCATTCTGCTCAGCCTCTATTGGCGCGGTATGAACCGTAACGGTGCGCTGGCCGGTATGATCACCGGCGCCGGCGTCGTTCTGTTCTGGATTTACGCTCCCGTTACCATCGGCGGGCAATCATTACCGGACGTGATGTACGAAATCGTCCCCGGCTTCATCGCCAGCCTGAGCGTAGCGGTAATCGCCAGCAAACTGACCTCGTCACCGGCGGTGCATATTACCGATCATTTCGATACTATGAAACGCAGCATGATCAGTAGCAAAGGAACCGGAAGCACGGAGTAGACATGCCCAATCATCCTCACGACGCCGAAGCAGCGCTGCAGCGCGCACCGGAAGAGACGGTGATCACCTCGTTGATCGACGAAGCGCAGATATCGGCCGATACGCGCCTGGCCATTCAGACCCGCGCCATGGCGCTGACAGATGCCCTCCGCACCGAAGGACAGCCGGGCCTGATGGAATCCTTCCTCGCCGAATACGGCCTGTCAACCAATGAAGGCATTGCTCTGATGTGTCTGGCCGAGTCCCTGTTGCGCGTGCCGGACCCCGGCACCATCGATCGGCTGATCGACGATAAAATTACGCCCTACGACTGGGATGATCATCTGGGGCAATCGGACTCCGCCCTGGTGAATGCCTCCACCGTAGCGCTGATGCTCACCGGGCGGGTATTGGACGACAGCAACTCCGCCAGTGTGATGGGGCTGTTGCACCGTACCGTCAAACGCCTGGGCGAGCCTGTCGTTCGAACCGCTGTCAAGCGTGCCATGCAGGAAATGGGTGATCAGTTCGTCCTCGGGCAGACGATCGAGGAAGCGATTGCCCGCGGTAAGAAGGACAGGCGCAAGGGGTTCCTTTACTCTTACGACATGCTGGGAGAAGCAGCGCTGACGGCCCGCGATGCCGAAGGTTATTTCGATGCGTACTCAAAGGCGGTATCAGCCGTCGGCAAGCTACAGCCATCACATACCGCCATAGCCGATTCTCCGGGCATTTCCGTCAAACTGTCCGCCCTGCATCCCCGTTTTGAATTTGCCAAAAAACAGCGTCTGATGGACGAGCTGGTGCCGCGCCTGACCGCGCTGGCGCTGGCAGCCAGACAACATAACATCGGGCTGAATGTCGATGCCGAGGAAGCCGATCGGCTGGAGTTGACACTCACCCTCGCAGACGCCGTATTGCGCGATGCACGCCTGAGCGGATGGGACGGGTTCGGGCTGGTCGTCCAGGCTTACGGCAAGCGTGCCTCTGCCGTGATCGACTGGCTATATGGCCTGGCACGTACGCTTGAGCGTAAAGTCATGGTGCGTCTGGTAAAGGGCGCTTACTGGGATACGGAGATCAAACGCGCGCAGATCGACGGCGTTGAAGGTTTTCCCGTCTTCACCACACGTGCCGCCACCGATATTTCCTATATTTGCTGCGCTAAGAAACTGCTGGGCATGACCGATTATATCTATCCGCAATTTGCCACGCATAATGCGCATACGGCCGCAGCCATTCTGGCGCTGTGCGAGGATAAAACCGCTTATGAATTCCAGCGGCTGCACGGCATGGGAGACACGTTGCACAACATGCTGCTGGAGCAGGAAAAGACGCGCTGCCGTATTTATGCGCCGGTCGGTCCGCATAAGGATTTACTGGCCTATCTGGTGCGCCGCCTGCTGGAGAATGGCGCCAACTCTTCCTTTGTGAATCAAATCTCTGATCATACGCTTACCACCGAATTCATCGCCGCCGATCCGTTCGAACAATATCATACCACTTCCCATACCTTACCGGACAATCTGAAACACCCCACACAGCTTTATGCGCCTGCACGCAAAACGTCAAAAGGATGGGATCTTCGCAATGCCGCCGATATCGCCGAGATCGACAGCATGCGAAGTGACTACCGGCAAAAGACCTGGTCGGTGCAGCCTGTCATGGTTGTAGACCCCACCGGTAAGACCGTTGAAACGATCTATAATCCCGCCAATCCTTCAGAGGTCATCGGCACCGTCACCCTGGCCGGTAAGGCAGATGCCGCAGCGGCAATTGAACAGGCACAGCATTGGGGAGATACACCTCCCAGAAAACGCGCCACCATCTTACGCCACGCTTCCGATCTGTTCGAAGCGCATAGCGGAGAAATCTTTGCCCTGCTTGCGCGGGAAGCGGGAAAAACACCGAGCGATGCCATCGCCGAATTACGCGAAGCTGTCGATTTTCTGCGTTACTATGCCCATCACGCCGAAAAACTGACCACCGAAGAACCGCTGGGAATCGTCACCTGCATTTCACCATGGAATTTTCCGCTGGCCATTTTTACCGGACAGATTGCCGCCGCGCTGGCCGCCGGCAATGCCGTCATCGCCAAACCCGCCGAGGCGACGCCCATCATCGCCTCTCTTGCCGTCAGCCTGTTGCATGAAGCAGGTGTCCCTCGTCATGCATTGCAATGCCTCCCCGGAATCGGTGCAGAAATCGGACAGGCACTGACATCCGATCCGGCCATCTGTGGCGTCTGCTTCACCGGTTCCACCGTAACGGCACAACGTATCCACCAGTCCATGGCAGCACATGCCGCACCATGGGCGCCGCTCATCGCCGAGACGGGCGGGTTGAATGCCGCACTGATGGATTCGACGGCACTGGCGGAACAAACCGTCCGCCATACCATCGAATCCGCTTTCCAGTCCGCCGGACAGCGCTGTTCGGCCATGCGCGCACTATTTCTGCAGGAGGACATCGCCGACGGTTTTCTCGACATGCTGTTCGGTGCCATGGATGAGTTGAGGCTCGGTAATCCCTGGGAGTTTGACACCGATATCGGACCGGTCATCTCCGCCCAGGCTCAAACGGACATACAGGATTACATCGACACAGCCAAGAAGCAGGGCCGCCTGCGTAAACAACTCGCTGCACCAAAAGAAGGCTATTTCGTCGGCCCGGCAGTGATTGAACTGGATGATTTCAGCCAGTTGAAACGCGAAATATTCGGGCCCGTATTGCATATTATCCGCTTTGCTTCCGATGACTATGATGCGGTGATTGACTCGGTCAACCGCTCCGGCTACGGGCTGACATTCGGGCTGCATACACGCATTGACGAGCGCATAGAAACCATTGCCGGGCAATTACGCGTGGGCAATATTTATGTAAACCGCAATCAGATCGGCGCTATCGTTGGATCACAACCCTTCGGTGGTGAAGGGCTATCCGGCACCGGCCCCAAAGCCGGTGGCCCTCGTTATGTGCAGCGTTTTGTCAATGCACAGCGGATGCCATCAGACCACACACCATCACCGGCCAGCTATGTGACGCCGGATCGACAGGCCATACAGCACGCCATCGATCACTTGCCGAAACCCGCAACACATCGCCTGTCATCGGAAGAATTACCCGGCCCAACGGGCGAGTTGAATGAACTGTCCGTCTGGCCACGGCGTGTCATCCTATGCCTCGGCCCGACATATGAACAGGCACGAATGCAGGCTAGGGCCGCACAGAATGTCGGCTGTGTGCCGCTGGTCATCGCACCCAGAGCAGATGGGCTGCATGAAATAGACGGTGTGCTGGACAGAGCTCATCTGCAATCATTAGAGGGCTTCGATATCATAGCACTGTGGAGTGACGAGGATGATTTGCGATCGGCCCGCCAGGCCCTGGCCAAACGTGAAGGCCCGATTATTCCACTCGTTGCCACGGATACCATCGAAGCGTTCTGCATTGTCGAGCGTCATCTGTGCGTTGATACCACTGCGGCAGGCGGCAATGCCTCCCTGCTTGGTGAAATCAAAATATAAGAAGACGTATTTACACCCTAGCGGCCCGGATCTTCCAGCTTATAGTCATATCCTTCGCGGGGACAGGGGTAGAAGGTATCGATCGTGGCGATCATCCCCAGATAGGCCGGCTCATCCCAGCGTTCCGGATTCTGCCGTGCCCAGTCGAGAAACTGTTCCACCAGTTCGTTATTGCTGACATTCGGTAATTCGGTCGGACCGCATTGCAGATTGTCCCGCTTGATATTCATAATATCATGCACTCCTGCCATATATCCCAGACAATAGTAAAATTCATTCTTTTTACGCGGAAAATCCATGCATTGACGGAATAATACACCGGTCGTCTCGGCCGACGCCAGAGCTGGCCACATAAGCAGTAATGCGGCACTGATAATCATCGATTTTTTCATGGTCACTCTCATCTATTTAATCCAATCCACAATAGTTTCGGCATCCAGCTCGGGCGCTTCCGCTTCATCGGCATCATTATCGATCACCCCTGATACGGTGATGCGATCTCCCAGTTCAATGTCGTGATTTTCTGCTTCATAATCAACAAATAATAACCGTCCGTTCACATCCATGATGAAATCACCATCCTCTTCGACCGATAAAACAGTACCGCTGTAACTGGCGGCTACCCCATCCCGAACATTATCAGACAGCACATAACCGTGATGAAAACCGCATGCTGCGGTACCTAACAAAACAGGTAAAAGGTAAAAAGATTTCATCCTATATCTCCTTAATGCGTGTGCAACGATTGTCACGTAACCTGTTACAGGATTAGGGCACCCGCGTAAATCCTATAATGTATAAACAGGGTCTAAAATGGCCCAAAAGGACGCGGTCCTCTTGGTGGATGTTCACCACGAGGAGGGTGCATCATTCCTCTGCCGCCGCTTTGACCGCTCTGCCCTCCAGCTGTGTGGCGCGCAAAGCTCTGATTGGGCGTGCCGACCCAACAGCGCGGAATATTGGGAAATGCATCGGTGAGCACATACATATATTCCCCGTTAATGACGGTCCCATTGCACTGATCCAGATTACCCAGCCCGGAGATATATTCATAATCTTCGGTATAGGTACCGTCATAGCGCCCGCCCGGTCCATCAGGACGCGTGCCGGACTTCAGTATATAACTCGGGGTATACGCACCCGAACGGCTCACCACCATCTTAAATCCGTCCGCCGCATAGCCGACATGCACCAGATCGCCGCTGCCGCCGGATGAAGCAACCAGCCCATGCGGGATCCCATGATAATGATAGGCTCCGTTCGGCTGCACATGGGCGTTACTGCCATCGAGTCCCAGTGTTCCCTTACCACGCACAATCGCTTCCTGGCGCCATTCGCATGCGCTGCCGGGACGTCCACCGCGCGGTTGCCCGTAACATTCCGCCGTGCCCGGATCAAACGGCACGCCGTTAAGCGCCACGCCGAAAGGTTGAACACGCATTTCCGTCATGCGTCCGGATGGTTTGGGAGACGCCGTGACGCGATAGCTATGTTGCTGTGCACTAATCGCATGAGGATTGTTACGATTGGGAAACTGCCCGGTTGTATGATTTGGGATACCGTTCGATTGAATAATAAGGTAACCATCTTTCTGCGCAATGCTGACACGGGTTTTCTCCAACGCAGCGAGCATGAGGCGGGCCTGCGACGTATCATGCTCACCCTGCTGCCCGTCATGCGCAAAGGCCGCACCTGCCATAAAGATCATCACAAACCATAGTCTCATCATCCGTTCCTTTTACTTACCCTGTTTTTCCTCCAGCATACTCCCGGATCGGCAACAGGCGTAGATACGTTCCTAATGTTTGCCTAATGCTCGCGAGTATGACGATGGAAGAAATAGAGCGTAACGGCAATGCCAACAATGGGGATAAGCGCCGTATAGAACGCTGTCTGTCCGTCGAAATATTCAAAGACCAGACCGGTAATCAACGACCCGGTCGTCCCACCCAGAGCGGAAAAAATAACGATTAACCCGGTCATGCTCGCATGTTTCGGCTTTTCCAGCGCACTTAGTACGACCGAATTAATCACCGGATAGATCGGCGCCATACACAAGCCGATCAGCGGAAACAGATAAGCCGCCATCGGCGCGTTAAACCAATTGATATTTTCCGTGTGAGTGATGTTCTCTGCCAACGGCAGGGTTAATATAATCAGTAGTGCCATGGCCAGCAAACAGACATTTAACACCGGATACCAATGCCATTTACGCATGATCACCCCGGCACTAAGCCGCCCGATCGCGAGCGATGCCGCAAAAATACTCGTCACCTGCACACTCATATCGGCCGGTAATTGCAATACTTCCCTGTTGAAGGTCGGTAACCAGGTCCCTACTCCCTGTTCGATCAGTACATACAAAAAGGCAGAGATCACAAATATATATACCATCGGCAGAGCGAGAAGTTTGAGCATATGCACAAAATCGGCCTTGAGTGTCGTCCGGGTGGTCGTTTTTGCCTGCGATTCATCCAACGGTGTGACGCTCCACAGCAGGATATTTAACACACACAGCCCGGCCAACACCCAGTAGACATCCAGCCAGCCATCTCCCTCGGTACCAATAAATGCACCGAACAGCCAATAGCCGGCCAGCACACCCACCATAAACACCCCTTCAATAGTATTAAGCATTCCGGCATGTTCCCGTGGCGTGCCGGTAATCAACCCTATGCTCGCATAGACGGATATTTTAACCAGCGCAAAAGCAATGCCAGCTACCAGAAACATCATTTTAGCCATCCAGAAGCCGGGCAGAAATGGCATCGCCGCACAAATAACCGCTACCATCGCCATCCCGGTCACGATCGCACGACGAAAACCATAGCGCGGCAAGGAAGAGGCGACTAAAAAAGAAACGATGGCAATGGGAAGATCTTTGAATCCTTCTAATACACCCGCTTCTGCTTTGCTCACACCATAATGTTGAATTACTTGGAGAATCACCGTGCCCACACTATTGAGCAGGATAGCAAAGGTAAAATAGGTCAAGCCCAAAGCGGCGATGACAAGCGGTTGCATTTTAGACATAAGTAACAGGTCCTTTCGCCGCAGATCATATGGCTATTGTAATTAAATACAAGGCCGATATGATTTCTCCCCTCAATAACTCAGGATAGAAACGAATCATGAAGATGACTCACCCTGCCCCTTCTTTTCCCGTAGAGGAATGGGGCATCACAGAAGAGACGCTCACGCCGGATCGTATGGTGCTGGCGGAAACCTTATTCAACCTGGCGAATGGTTATATCGGCACGCGCGCTACATTTGAAGAAGGGCTGGACGGCTATGCGGCCTCCTGCGAAGGTACGTATATTAACGGCCTGTTCCTGCGTCAAAAGATTCATTATGAAGAAAGTGCACACGGCTTTGCCACACATAATCATAAAATGATTCCGGTACCGGACGGTAAATGGATACGAATATATATCGACGGCAAACCCTATACCCCAACCATCAAAGACTGCGTGTCGCACCGCCGCGTACTCGATTTTCGCCGCGCGATTCTGGAACGTCAAACGCGCTGGAAGCTCGATGGTGACAAAGAAATCGAGGTGTCATGCAAACGGCTGTTATCCTTTGCCGATCAGCATATCATGGCCATACACTATGCCATTACCCCTGTAAATTTTTCTGCACAGATCACCGTTGAGTCCGGTCTCGATGCCGCATATGGAGGCGACCTCGACAAAGATGAAGATGACCCGCGGGCCGGGCATTTATCCATCACCGACAGCCTCGATCCGGTCAAGACAGATACCAGCGGTGAACAGCTTGCTTTTCTGCATCGCATTACGGCAAGTGATGTGGTGATCGGCAGCGCATGTCGGCATCACTGTCTTAACGTACAGCCGGACATAACTGACAAGCAGGCCGGTCGCATCTGCACCCGCTTCACCGCTTCACTTTCCGCCGGTGAATGCCTGCAGCTAGAGAAATATGTCAGCTACCAGGACGGGCAGAGCGGTGAAGAACAGGCGATTGAAACACGTCTGCATGATGCACTCTCTCAGGCGAAAACACAGGGGTTTGACAATCTCGCCGCCCAACAGGAAGCTATCCTGCAGTCATTTTGGAAAAAGGCCGATGTTGCTATTAAAGGCGATCCGGCATTGCAACAAGGTATTCGTTTTAACCTGTTTCATATTTTTCAGTCCACCGGTAAGGACGGCAGACGCAGCATCGGTGCCAAAGGATTGAGCGGACCGGGATATGACGGACATTATTTCTGGGATACGGAAATCTATATTATCCCGTTTTTTGTCTACACCAATCCTGCCATTGCACGCGCATTGTTAAGCTTTCGCTGCTCATTGCTCGATGCCTCACGCAAACGCGCAAGAGAGATGTCGCACGATAAAGGCGCACTGTATGCCTGGCGTACCATCGGTGGTGAAGAGTGCTCGGCCTTCTTTCCTGCCGGTACCGCGCAATATCATATCAACGCCGCGATTGCCTATGCCCTGCAGCAATATCTGCAGGCGACCGATGACTGGGAGTTCATGCGTGAAGGTGGTGCGGAAATGCTGTTTGAAACGGCGCGCATCTGGGCCGATATCGGACATTTTTCCAAACAGAAAAACGGGCAGTTCTGTATCAACGAAGTGACCGGACCAGACGAATATTCTGCCATGGTCGATAATAACTTCTACACCAATGTCATGGCGCGTATGCATCTGCGTTTTGCTGCAAGCGTGGCTAAGCAATTACAGCAAAACGATGCTACGTCCTTTGATTCCATCACGCGCGCTATTTCATTGCAAGAGGATGAGATTACGCTATGGCAGCGTGCGGCAGATAAGATGTATCTGCCCTATGATGAGACATTGAAAATCAATCCTCAGGATGACGGGTTTTTATCCAAACCACGCTGGGATTTTGAGCATACACCGGAAGAAAACTATCCCTTGCTGCTGCATTATCATCCGCTGGTTATTTATCGCCATCAGGTGCTGAAACAGGCCGATGTGATACTGGCAATGGCATTAATGGGGCATGAGTTTTCGGACGAAGCGCGCCGTCATAATCTGGAATTTTATACACCGCTTACCACGCATGATTCCACGCTGTCCACCTGTATCTACAGCATCGAATCCTCGCGTATGGGCAAACCGGAACAGGCGTATCGTTTTTTCGAGGAAACCGCACGAATGGACATCGACAACCGTCATCATAACACGGAATACGGGCTGCATACTGCCTGTATGGCCGGTGCGTGGATGAGTATTGTGATGGGCTTTGCCGGAATGGAAATAAAAGAGGATGCACTACATTTTGCCCCGCATCTGCCGCAGGGCTGGGACGGTTATCATTATCGTATCCTCTATAAGGGACACAGGATGGAGATGATCGTTAATGCGACATCGGTAATCTGCCAGTTACTCGAAGGTGAAACACTGACCATCCATTGCTATGGCGACGCCTTCACGCTCACACCCGATACCCCTTTGTCAATCGAGTTAAAACCCTATCAGGAGGCTGCATGACTATCCGTGCTTTCATTTTCGACCTTGACGGTGTCCTCACCGATACCGCCGCCTACCATTATCAGGCGTGGCAACGCATGGCCGAACGTCTTGGCATTCCGTTCACCCTGGAAGATAACGAATCGCTGAAAGGCGTCAGCCGCCGCGATTCCATGGAGTGGATTCTGGCCAAAGGAAACATGTCCGTTCCGGAAGAGGAGATACTGCGTCTGATGCATGAAAAGAATGAAGATTACAAGCAACTGATCGGTGACATTACCGAGGCCAATGTATTTCCCGGTGTGGTGCCCTTATTGCAAACGCTGCGTGAACGCGGCATGAAACTGGGCCTTGCATCGGCCAGTAAAAATGCACGCACCATCATTGTCCGTCTCGGATTGGAGGATCATTTTGACTATATCGCCGACGCAGCGCGCATCCCCAACAGCAAACCGGCACCCGATATTTTTCTCGATGTGATGCAAGCCTTCCACTTGCAGGCAGAAGAATGTATCGGCATTGAAGATGCAGTGGCCGGTGTCGATGCCATTAAAGCTGCCAATATGTTTGCCGTAGGCATAGGCGAGAAAGCTGTATTACACCATGCTGATCTGGTATTTAAAGAGATTGCAGCCTTTGATCTCGAAGAGGTATTACGCAAAGCCTCCTAAAATCCGGTTGTCCTCTGGCGGTTGCTTTTCCCTCAGATGGCAATAAATTGCGGACAATATTTGCGCCGCAACCAATCATTTTAACAAGAACAAATTAATGTATTTCAAATGATTGTATTGCTTTTCCTAATCATGAAAAACCTGACTACATCCGTTTAAATACTATTTCCGTATCAGAATCTTTTTTAATTTATCAGGCTATATCAACAGTTTTTTTGCTATTCGACATAAAACTGTCATGTTTTTGCCTTATGCTAAGGTTAGGTAGAAATATATGTTACATACTGAACAGTCGCATCATGAACGATTGATTGCGCGCTATCGCTGGCGCAATGCGTCTCCCATTGCGCAAATGGAAGTCGAGCGTATTGCAGGTGATAAGCTTCGCTGTTCTCTCATTCCGCGCGATGGATACGCTCAAGGAGCGCTTGCCACCTTTCCCAAGACACTCAATTCACTAGGATTCGAGCATGTTTACGCTGATGTCATGGAAGGCAAAAATATACTGGTTGTGGATCGTATTGAAGATACCAGTATATTGCTGGATGCTCTGAAAAAGCACCAAATGATTATTGGCCGTCCGAAAGAGATTCTTGTTTCCGCCATTTCAGAAAAAAAGGGAAACCCTCTTCAAAGAGCCTTGTCTACCATCCAGAGTGATACGCTTAAATGGTCGGGACGAGTTGGGTTGGCCGGCCATGCCGCCATTCTCGCCGATGGCCTGATCAAAAAAAATCAGAACCTTATTTTCGGAGCTTCCGGTGCGTTGAACCCGATCCTTCTGTCTATTTACGGCAGTGGCAAATCCGAAATCAATTTCAATGATATGATGGAAAAAATGCGCACCTATTTCGCAGCGGAAGGAGTGAACTTGCCTGCTCATGATCAACCGGAAGAAAGCCCGTCCCTTTTAAAAGGTCTGGACCGGCTGCTTGCAACCTATCCGGTACAGATCGGCCATACGCTCGGCAGTATTGGTGCTTATAATCTTATGCGGGCTGGCATGAAACAGTTCCATGGCGGTAACAGGCATGGGATCAATAAAATACTGATCGGCGCCACCAGTCTGACCGGGAATATGGCGGTTACCCTTGTACCGGAAGCTAAAAAGGACAAGGAAACAGAACGAACACCGATTGAGGATCTGCGATATGGTGTTACCCATATTCCGCAAGGTGTCGGTTATGCCATGTCTCACCCGCATCGCGTACCGCAGAAATTATGGGAGTTTATTCAGGATTCACCGTTGCGCTTTAATGCCCTGCTAAACCTCAGCGATAATATTCTGTGGTTTAGGGATGCAATGACTCAGCTAAAACAGCAGCGTGCACAGCCTGTTCCTGCCCATCTCAACTTAAGGGGCAAGCTCAACCGCATGCCACCCTATTTATCCTTCGTCACTGCTTTTAGTTTTGCTATCGCTACTTTCCTGACTGCCATTTCCTCAAAAAACCGTGACAGTCAGTTTCTGCTGGATGAAATGTATGACCCGATGTATGCGGCCGCAGCAAAATTTCTGGTGCAGATGCCAAAAGAAGACAGACAAGATACCTTGTCGCGTATGGCTGTTTTCCTGTCGGCACAAGAGGAAGTGCGCGACGGCAAAGTATCAACGGAACAGATCGTGGAAGAAGTCAGCAAACGCGTTGATGTGATGGAATGCAGCCCCTGGCTGAGCCATCTTGAATTCTGCCGTCAGAATATAGCATCTGCTCAACCCACACCTGCGACCTAGGCCATATCCGCCACATGCGTGCGCTGAACATAATCGCCGAAGCGTTCTTCCACCTGCCGATTCGCTGCATATTCACCAAATAATCCGTCCAATATGGAGAGAATCTCTGCTTCCTGCACAGACTCTTCAAACACCTGATTCAGCCGCTCACCCTGATAATCGCCGCCGAGACGCAGCACATACTGACCCGGTGCGCGGCCGATCAGACCGATCTCGGCGAGATACGGGCGGCCGCAACCGTTCGGACATCCCGTCATCCGCGTGGTAATCGCCTCATCGCCCAACCCGTGCTTATCCTGCAGCGTTTCGATCTTGCTCATCAGCTCCGGCAGATAGCGCTGACCTTCGGCCAGTGCCAGCGGACAGGTCGGCAGCGCCACACAGGCAATCGCTTCTTTGCGTGAGGGTGAAATCGCGTCATGCGTCATGCCGTGCCTGCGTAAAATACCTTCAATGACCGCTTTATTTGTTTCCTCGATAAACGTGAGCATGACATTCTGATTGCCGGTAAAGCGCAAGCCACACAGTCCGCTCGCCGCCACCTCATGCAAGGCCGATCTGACGTGATAGCCGTTTTCATCGACGACACGTCCATTCTCGACAAAAATGCCGTAATGCCACTGTCCCTGATGGTCCTGAACCCAGCCGAACGGATCGCCGCGATGGGTGAAGGCATAGGATTTGGCCTTTTCCAGCGCAAAGCCGCAACGACGTTCAAGCTCCTGCGTAAACCAATCGACTCCCAGCCGGTCGAGCGTATATTTCAGCCGTGCCAGCTTGCGATCGGAGCGGTTGCCGTGATCGCGCTGAATCGCGGTGATCTGCCACACCA
>JANQJY010000098.1 GCA_028281385.1 Rickettsiales bacterium
TTCGCAAGATAAAACATCCCCCGGATGTTTTATTTTCTTGCTCACCCCTTACAATTTTTTCTACTGAAAAAATTCAGGGAATGACAGAAACGGAGGTGACATGAAAACCCTCCACCTTCTGTGCGAATATGGCGGCGACGGCAAGTTGCATGGCTGCGGCTATATTCGACTGATCCACCCGCTCACTCATGCATCGGTCAAAGACAAGGTAACAGTCTCCATCGCCGACTATGCGCATGAACTGCCGAAACAGCCAGTCGATGCCGTCATCATCGAACGCCTCGTGCGCCCGAACCTGACCTATATTGCCGCCGATTATCTGCTGCAACAATTTGCCGAGCGCGACATCCCCGTGCTCTATACCATCGACGACAATCTGATCGACCTGAACCGCGATCCGTCGATCTGGCATTTTCCCTCCGAAGAACACCGCATGGTCTTCCGCCTGCTTGCCAGCCAGGCGCGCGGGGTAATCGTCTCCACCCCGCTGTTGGCCGAACGTATGAAACGACTCAACCCGAATGTCACCGTCGTGCCCAACCAGATGGATGAACGCTTGTTTCACCCGCCGAAACCCTTACCCAGGCAGGAGAAACTGCGTCTCGGCTATATGGGCACGGCAACGCATATCGACGATCTGCTGATGATCCTCGGCCCGCTGCGCCGTTTCCTGAGCGATTATCGGGACCGCGTCGAACTGGAACTGCTCGGCGTCGCCGAACCGCAGCATATCAAAGGGCTGTTCGGCAACCTGCCGGTGATCCATACTCTTGTACCGCGCAAGGAAATGCCCTATCCGCGCTTTGCCCCATGGATGCAACAGCAAATTCAGTGGGATTTTGCCATCGCGCCGCTGAAACGCTCGGCCTTTTCCGACTGTAAATCCGATCTGAAAATGCTCGATTACGGGATTCTCGGCATCCCCGGTATTTTCAGCGCCGTGCCGAGCTATGCCGACACGGTACACCATGAAGAAAACGGCCTGTTGGCGACCAATGACGAGGAGAGTTGGTACCACGCGCTGACACGCATGACGGAGGATGATGTCCTGCGCGAACGTCTGCGCAAAAACGTGACCGATTACAGTTGGAACCACCGCACACTTAAACAACATGCCACCGGCTGGGTCGATGCGGTAGACGGATTACTGGCGGCATAATTACCTAATAAAAAGCGTATCTCAGCCCCACCAGGAAGTTATGGGTATCATATTCCACATCCGTATTATTGGGTGATGCGGTGGTCACTTCCGGATCTGCCGTGCCGAAATAGCGGTAATCCGCCATGATCGAAAATTTATCCGTCACGTTAAAGGCACTGCCAATAATGCCCTGATAGGCAAAGACGGCATCGCCGTCATCCAATACCGTTGGAATCGCCGCCACACCATAATCCTTATAATTGACTGACGCCAGACCAATACCCACACCGACATAGGGGCGAATAATGCGATGGGCGTACCAATCAAAATATCCGTTCCACATAAAACCGTGCGAGGCAACATCGCCCGATTCTCCGGTTTGCGCTGCACCATTCAATGTATGGGTATCAACATCGTTGGAACGGTAGGTATATTCCAGCTCCGTGCGTACACCCAACCAGTCACCTATAAGATGGCCAAAGTCATAGCCCGCAGCAAGCCCCAACGCATATCCGCCATCCAGTTCGGTATCAATCTGGTTTCCGGGAGAATAATCAAATTCCTGATCGCCCGCCGACAGATAACCGCCCTGCACAATGGCATAAAACCCGCCATTGTTCATTGCCTGCATATGGCGCGGTTGCTGGCGTTGTCCATGACGCTGCGGATAGCCCTGCCCCGGCTGCGCATAGTGATGATTCTGATTCAATGGGCGATAGCCATAGCCGCTATAGGGATTATACTGACCGTGATAACCGTAACCCCCATAATACTGCGCGTGCGCATGGCCAGACAGAATAGTAACCAACAGAAAAGCTGCTAACGCGAAACGCACACCACACTCCCCTTGACGACAATAACGCATTATTTGGGGCGACTATACTGCAGACAACACAAAATGTGGTGTAAAAATCGGACATTATACACATTTTATAACTTCATCATTTT
Source organism: Rickettsiales bacterium (assembly GCA_028281385.1). Lineage (GTDB taxonomy): Bacteria > Pseudomonadota > Alphaproteobacteria > Rickettsiales > UBA3002 > JANQJY01. The sequence continues at coordinate 2,090 of JANQJY010000098.1, forward strand.
CGTAAAACCGCTTCAAGAAAATGATGGCAGCTAACTTGATAAAAAGTATACCAAACAAGACGAGGGCCTTTTTATCAAAGAAAGAAAAATGGGTGGCCAGACTGCTATGGCCACCCAAGTTCTCCTCGCACAGAAGAAATCAATAACTGAAATACCTGCCTATAATAGCATGCTCCACCCATCACGAATATTAACATTTTATTAAATTCTTTGGTATTTTGATAGCAAAAATAACCATGCATTAACCAATTCGCCATCAAATGTCCTAGAACACCTCTAAAGATGCTAATTGGTGGTTGCCTTTTGCAACAAGCTGGTCTAACAACAGCTCTGTGGGCTTCATCAATCGCACAGAAGTCAACGCTACGTAAGAAGATAACAAATAAAAGGGTAGCCCGATGGCCGAGAAAAACCAAAACATCCAGGATGTATTCCTCAATACACTGCGCAAAGAAAAAGTACCTGTCACCGTCTTTCTGGTGAGCGGAGTAAAACTGCAGGGTAATATCACCGGATTCGATAATTTCTGTCTGGTGCTGCGCCGCAATCCGCAGATTCAGTTGGTCTATAAGCATGCAATTGCGACGATCGTTCCGTCCGGTCCGGTCACGCTTTATACACCGGCAGAAGGAGAAGGTGCAGAGGGGGCAGGAGCAGGCGCTTCAGCACCAACAGGCCAGCCGACGGGCAATCGACCCGCCGAATAATCCCTATGGGCCATAGCATTTCCACCATGGGCGAGCCGCGCCGATGTGTGGTGGTGCATCCGGATATTCAGCTTAAAACTGATAAGACGCGGTCGCTTTCTTCGTCCCACGCCCTTGGCGAAGCGGTCGGGCTGACGGAAGCTATTCATCTTAAGGTCTGCGAAGCCATCATCCTGCCCATCCGCCGGCGCACACCCAAAACGCTATTTGGCCCCGGGCAAGTGAACCGCCTGAAGGAAGACGTCGCACAGCATGAGGCGGAACTCATCATCGTCAACTCTCAGCTGTCGCCGACTCAACAGCGTAACTTGGAAAAAGCTTGTCACTGCAAGGTGATCGACCGGACCGCGCTGATTCTGGAGATTTTCGGCGAACGCGCTCACACCGCCGAAGGAAAACTACAGGTTGAACTGGCCGCGCTGAATTATCAGAAGTCGCGGCTGGTCAGAAGCTGGACACATCTGGAACGCCAGCGCGGTGGATACGGTTTTATGGGCGGACCGGGCGAATCACAAATCGAGACCGACCGCCGCCTGATTGCCGAGCGCATCACCGCTATCAAACAACAGCTGGAAAAAGTCGTGCGCACCCGCCAGCTGCACCGCAAAACCCGGCGCGACGTACCCTATCCGCTGGTAGCGCTGGTCGGTTACACCAATGCCGGAAAATCAACCCTGTTCAATCAGTTAACCGGCGCAAAGGTACTGTCGCAGGATCAACTGTTCGCAACACTCGACCCGACGATCCGTGCCGTCACCCTGCCCGGCGGACAGGACATCCTGCTGTCCGACACGGTAGGATTTATTTCCGATCTGCCGCATGAACTTATCGCCGCCTTCCGCGCCACGCTGGAAGAAGTGCTGGAGGCAGATCTGCTGGTACATGTCCGCGATATATCGCATTCTCATTCCAGTGAACAGGCTGAGGATGTCGCCCATGTCCTGAGCGAATTGCTAGGAGATCGATTCAATACCACGCCCATCATCGAAGCCTGGAACAAATGCGATGTGGTGAAGGACGTGGATACATTACCCGAATCCCGTCATGACGATAAGCACATCCCTTGCTCCGCCCTGACCGGCGAAGGCTGCGATGCATTGTTACGACAGATCGAATCAACGCTCGATCAACTGCTCTATCAGGAATATCATTACAACCTGCCCGCTTCGGCCGGTAAAGCCATCGCCTGGCTGCACGCGCACGGCCATGTCACGCAAAGCAAATGCGACGATGATCGGCTGCACCTTACCGTCAACCTCCGCAGCGCAGATGCCGCACGTTTCGAACAGGACATTATGGTTAAATGATCACGCAGTGAAGCGGTAAAACGGTTATTTAGTCATCTCACCATTTCACCAAGCGTAGCGCTCCGCCCTTGCACTGTTTATTCGTGCCAGCCTAATTCACCACTGGAAATAACACGCAGATTACCTGCAAACGCAGGAGGCACTGCGCTGAACATCTCGCCGTCACGAAACTGGCTGATACGCTCCGAGGACGGCGCACAGGCACCAAGCAGACCAATCAATCCTATCGTCACAGCAAGCAATCCTATCGAATGCTGTTGCATCGTTTTTACTCCACACTCTCCGGCACATCATAGATGTACCTTTTCCCATGCCGTAAAACAGACACAGGATTGTTACTCATCTCCCCCTCAACGCACCGAAGGGTGAACCATATTCCATTGATGTCTCTTCTTTTTCATCTTTATGGCCGGCCAGTCCTACACGCCATAACACACCATGATTGTTCCTTAAGGCCGATCCGTTGGTGGGGGACCTAACACAACCTATAGGCGAAGTCAACAATAAATATTATAAAAACAATGTGTTGTAATGATTCTAAACAGGCGATCTATTTTCTCAACGTTTAATTTGACAAATTCAGCTGTGCCGCTCAAGCGATTTCTGGAATGCGTCTATATGAGAGACATGTGCTATTTTCAACACATGAGAGGCAGGCAAACAAAAAGGCGCTGCGAGAGAAATGCAACGCCTTAAGTAACATTTGGAATTTGGAAAATACCGGGACAATTACCCGCGGGCAGGCTCCTCGCTTTTGCCCATCGATGTCAGCAGCTTGAGCGCAATCAAACCACCGACCACTGCAGCCGCTGTCGTCAAGGGACGGCGCATGATAAAGTTCTTGCCTTGCTCTAACGCCTTGCTACCTTCTTCAGTGGTTTTGGTGGCCTCTTCGGTTTTGGTACCAACCCGCGATGCAAAAGTGGCCATTTCATCCCACATACCGACAGCTTCCTTACTTTTCGGCAAAATTTCAAGTTCACGGAACGCGCGACCAAAATCACTACTTTTCTTAACCTCTTCAGGCAACGTACCCATTGCTTCTTTCAATGTCGTGCGCATTTCACGAAGCGAACGGCCATGATCACGTTCAGTCACAGCTAGTTCTTCACCCAACATTCTGTGATGATGTTCGGCTTCTTTCATCCAACTATTCACACCTTGTTCAGCTAAGAGCTTATCGTATTCGCCACCGCCAGTAAGACTACTAAGAAACCCTTTATTTGTGACAAGCTCTCTGAGTTTATCAATACGGCGACTAGAAGTCTCAATTGCCTGTTCAGCCATTTTTGCCTTATCAGCTGACTGACTAGAATATTCACTCATATCGTGCAAAAGCCTAACATGATCTTCCAGAGTACGCTCAAACGCCTCAATATCTTTCTCTGTCAAATTGCCACCTTTGGCTTTCTCAATAATTTTTCCAAGCAATTCTCTTTCTGAACGAATACTAAGAATTTCTGAATCCAAGCGCCTATTCTCGTTGATAAAATCAACCATTTGTTTGCGAGCATCTGTCAGGCCATGCTCTTCCGCTTGTTTTGCCGTGATACCGGTTTTGGCAGTTGCAAAAATTTCATCCACCAACTCCTGACCACTTTTGCCTGCAACAGATTCAAGAAAGGCTTTCCGTCCTGCTTCTGTCGAAAATAGACGCTTATAGCTAGAGCTCTCAAACTTAGACAGAGCTTTTGTCAGATCTTTGGCATCCTTACCCGTAGGCAGTGTATGCCCCGCGCTCTCCAGTATATTTTTCAAATCCTGCGACGTTCTCACAGAACGGGCATTCTTTGCCACCGTTTGAAGCTTCATAGATTCAGGAGCGCCGTCTGCTACTGTCTCCATTGCTTTTGGTATGTCATTACTCATTGTTCCAATCTCCAAATGTTGTTTACACTCACAGAGCTCCGAGTTTTCCTGTGCTTACACAGCATCAAAACTCTTAACTCATATGATGCATACTAACATTCCGGCAAAGGCTTGTGTGTGACAGTTTCGTGAATGTTCTATGGCGATTTTGTGAAGGGTTTCCGGGAAATCACCCGATCCTCGGCCCCTTCGTCGCTCCCAGATAGAGTGCGGACAGGCCAAGCAGCAACTCCGTCGCACCGGTAAACATCCGTACATGATTACGCCCGGTAGCGCCGCGGATAAACAAGTCATCCACCTCTTCGTCATACCCGGCGAAGATATGGCGCAGCCCGTCCACCATACATGCCATACCCAAAGCCACTCCTGCGGTTTTGGCGAATAAAATGTCATGCCGTCCGCTTTTCAGCGCATGGTCGAAGCTGGGCGCGGTATCTTCGCGCAGGCGTTTCATAAACACCTCCAGCGCGTTCAGCCCCTGCTCTTTCCTGGCCCGCCGGTAGTCATTGGAATGTTGTATGACTTTCTCACTCATACCCATCACTGTAGCAGAGAAATATGACAGTTTGATGAAGAGAATGACTGCACACTACCCACGATACATCTCTGCCTCCGCTTCGCGCCTGCGCATCAACCCCTTCAGCCTGCGTCCGCCGGCATAAACCCAGCGCAACAATTCGCCGGGCACGGCATCATGCTCTTCGCGATTGACTTTTCTGCGTAACGTCGAACGCTGCAGGGCACCTGCCCCCACATTAAAAGTAAAACTGACCAGTGCATCAAACTGGCTGTCGGATAAGGGAACATCGATCAGCCGAAGGACCGCTCGCTCGGCGATGCGCACATCATGGCGCAATAATTCGCGCGCCCAGACTTCATCAATTCCGTCCGAGAAATTCTCACCATCACGAATCAGATGGCCATAGCCGATCGTCGGCAGTCCGGCCGCATCGAGATATACGGTCGGCGAAAACCCTTCAAACTGTATGATGAGGGCAAGCCCCCTATCCGATAGTTGGCGCATGAACCCCTCTTATAATCTTATAAAATGTCACGAAATTGTCATGAGACTGACATCGGCTTGTATCGATGAAACGCTAAAATAACATAATGGATCAAAAGACCCCGGAAACACTGGTTGAAAAACCGTCAGCGCATATAGCATTGCAGCGTTTGGGTCCGTCTTTGGAATGGACGTCAGACTATAAAAGCCCATATGGTGCGACCGGCCTAGCGGTGATGGATACAAATGCAATCAAAGATATTTGCCATGCTACAGCTAATATGAAAAAGGCGAACGCATTACAAAGCGATAAACTCGGCCCGATGGAAATGTTTGAGCATCTGGGCGCTAAAAACAAGCGCACCATCATTATTCCCCGCTGTGTCTATAATGAGTATATGACCTTGGGAAACGGACAATACGGTTATCTGGATATGATGCATGAAAAAGGGAAACTTACCGTCAATAGCAATCCGGAACTCCAAGACAATCCTCACAGGAAAGAATTTGCCCGTTATCTTAACCAGCTCAAAGCAAATGACGATCTGCGCTGTTACCCCAGTATAACAAAAATGATTAAAGAAGAGTTGGACAAACCGGAAAAACTGCGTGGCGGGGTGGTGATTGTCGATACCGGAGTACTGAAAGGAACATTAACAAAACCTCCACAAAACGGCATTGTCTATGTCAAAAACAAGCCAGACGGTACTCTGATGCATGAAAACGGTATCCCACGTGCTAAAACCGCCTGGGGCAGTGAAAGAGGACAGGGGCTGGGGGATCCGGCCATCATAAAATTATCAAAAGCACTGTACCGTCATTTGGGTGAAAATCGTATGCCGCAGCGTTTTACGGTGATTAGCAATGATACAAAGCTTCAAGCCAAGATCAGCGAAAATATCGGCAATAACGCATCTATGAAACCTTCAGAAATAGTACAACGCAGACTCTATTCACTCGCCGCAGCCTTGCGCGATGGAGAAACAGCACTGCGACATGGAGGTACTGTGGATGGTATCGGATATATCAATGATGTTTGCTTTAACGCATTAAAGTTATCCATCGAATCAGATAAAACCAGACTACACTCTCTCACCACACTGGATAACAAAGACAGGGAAGAAATAAAAGATTTTCAAGACTGGTTTAAAGATACGGACAATTCCAAGAACCACGAAGCGAGAAAGCGCATCGGGTTTGATCCGAAAAGGGAACAAGACGCGGCTAATAGAAACAGCAGCGCAAATGGCCGTTCCTGACTACTTCACCCCGCGCACCTTGCTCATCGCTCTTTGCCCGAAATAGAAGGAAATAATACCGGCAAAAATCGCCTGGTCTTCGAGCGTCCACAGCAAAGCGATATGCCATGGCAGCGGTGCGGACCAGTCGATCAGTGAAAACTGCATGACCTTGACCATCACATAGAGCAGGAAAAACGCATAGGCCAATACCGGCCGCACCGTGCCATTGAGCGCATCGACCCAGGCAATGCCCGAGTGAAAGGTTTTATAGAGTACTTTCGATTCGGCAATATCGGCCTGCACGTGAATTTCTTCCAGACGCTGTGAATGGCCCTGGCGTTGTTGTTCGAGCTGCATATCCAGAATTTTCAACTCATGTTTCTTATCCTGATGATCGCGGAACAGCGCCAGCAGATCAGGAAAAACAGAACCTAAAAACCCGATAAGTGATCCGAGAAGTGTCACCATAATAATGCCTCTTTTTTAGTCGTTAAACCGTTGCATACCTATTTCAATATATGCCTTATCCCCTCATACAGCGTGAAGAGCAGGCTTGAAACAAACACACCAACGGTGGTACGTTTTACCCATTTCGCCACCTCTTCATTCCCCTTGCGAGACTTGCGAAGAAAAATCATATCCGCTTGCATTTCACTTGGCGCATCAGTGCTGATGCCAAGCCGCAGCAGGGTTTCGCACACTGCCTCCTGCACGATTCTGTGTAGTTCAGGTTCATTCATCAGCTAATTCCCCATTTATCTTTGAGATAGGTCTGCACATCCGCGATATCTGACGTGCCGAGTGCCGCATCATACACCAGAAGTTCCGCCAGTTTTCCATTAAAGAATTTAGCACCGTTGAAGTTGCTTCCCAGTCTGAGCGTTCCCGCCATGGTACTGGTATCACCGCTGACGATTGAACTTTCCGTTCCGCCATCCAGCCCATGGTAAAGAATGCCACTGACATGGCGTATGGTTGATAATACCGGCGTCGCGGTACTGTGCACCAGCTGCACCGAATCCGGCGATCCATCATAATTATAGGCCTGCAATTTGCCGCTTCCAGATACATCCGCCAGATGGAGCCCCAAGATCCCTCCCGTATCTGCAATGACGGCCGGATTGCTATATACGTTAAACCCGACACCGCTGGCAAAACTATCGACTTCATACACCGCAAAGAAGGTGAAATTCGCGGCATCAATAATATTGGACAAGGCGGTACCATGCGTCATGAACTGCGCTGATCCATCGAAGTTCACCACATCCAGACTGTTGATCTGTGATGCTCCGTGAATCGGACGCAGTGCCGTTCCACCGCTTTGGCTGAAATCAATGCCGTTACTGCTTTTATCATCCCAGCCGGACACCTGATCGGAAGCGTTCTTGGTAATGGTCGCAGCATCGGAGGCATCAAGCCACAATGTCAGACCGTTGATATCCGTTGGGGAAAAGGCGGTACCAGTCTCCACAAAATGGGAAAGAGTAAATGGGAACATATGTTTCTCCGGATATATGTTTATAGCAATGGGGCACCGCCATCACTTGGTCGCGTTTGCAAGAGAGCGTCTAGCTCTCGAGTAAGTGGCGGAGGGTAATGGCGCAAAATTTACCTAACTAAAATCCAGCTGCCCGACACCAAGCATCTTGCTGCCGTCATAGATAAAAGTCAGCACATCGACGGCACTGGCCTCTGTTGACAGGGTAGGCGCCGTTCCACCCGGAAACGCATAATTTATGCCGAAAGACAGTGTCCGGCTGCCAGTCGCATCCTGCTTGACAATCAGAATATAGGTACCGCCACTGCGCGCATTGGTGGGATTGGCCAGCGTCCGGTTACCGGCCAGCGTAACGGTGGCAACCTGTTCATAGCGCAGATCCCAGTTGATGGTCGCGCCATCCGTCAGCGTTTTCATAAAGGCAGTCTGCGACTGGGTATATTCCTGCCAGTGATCGGTCAGCGCATGCCAGGCCGATCCCATATGCACATAATATTTATCTTCGGAATTAAGCCAGATCGTCATTCCCTCTCTCGGAGTAATAAAGCGCCAGACCTGTTCGAAATAGGCGAGATTGCCATCCTGTCCGGCCCAGTCACCCGTCGCGGATACCGCCACGATATAGACATCTCCTTCCGACGGGCTGCCCGGCGGTGCCGTCAGATCCTTATCGATCACACCGGTATTCAGCACGGCGTCAATACGCTTAAGCGCAGTATTCACCGTAACTTCCTTTTGCGCCTGAGCCTGCTCAACAAGCGTCAGCGCCAAATGCGAGGTCGTCGCCATAAATATCTCCTTATGGTTGATGTAACAAACTGAAAATGAATATATTTCTTCATAAAACTGTCATGTCTCTAACAGCATGAATCGACTAAAATGAAAGAGCTGAAAAACCAGCAGAAAGGATAAGTGTGGCCAGAGAATCGACCAAAGACTTTACGATTTTCAGGGACTATAGCCCTCGAAATACGATGGAACTTGCAGTACGTTTTCCAACGAGAGAAGAAGTTGAATTTGCCGGCTGTGAAAATTTTTTCTATGCCAACTTGTATGTTCAACAACATAGTGGGAAACAATTCGCACTTATCCGCGCACTTGTTGAAATTGATCCTGAAATTATCGCATATCATGATCGTTTTGTATCCAATGAGGAAAAAGATGATTTCTTAGACTCCTTAAAAAAAGAACCATCAGATGAAGATAAAAAACGCCTTGATGAGTGGCGTCATAAAAACAGGACCGAAGAAGATACCAGGCATGAAAAAGGGCATTATACCGCCGGGCAACGAGTGTATGCCCGATTCGAGCTTGAACGTCCCTACCAAATTGAAAAGTGTAAAATGGCCGGAGGTGTCACTTATTCTCACCGTACAGTCAGACAAAATTTTGCACGAAGACGTCATATTAGTCCCGATAAGTCAAAAACAAAAATCCAGGTTAGACGTGCTGGCAGCAGACATAGTATTTCACGCGTCAAAGGACTAGATCGCATCAGCGAAATCATGTCTGACCCGGTAGGTATTTATTTTGCTCTAAGAGAAGCAAAACATAAAGAATATGAATTGCAAGCTAATGACAAACACGCAGCTGTAAACCCAGATTTCCACCTTGTAGAAGTCAACCTTGATCAACGTGAAAAAATACCCCAGCTCGGCCGCAAACATATCGACCCAGAAGAGCGTTTATGGTCCGGAGGAAAACAACCCGCAGGCTCCAGACGCCCCGCACGACTTGCAGCAGTTGACTTCAATCCACTCCACCCGCAACATCCGGAATCAGCGAGAAATATTAGATTTGAACGTCCCGATTTATGTTATACCTCTGAGCATACTCTTGATGATGAAGAAAGAGCGATCATCCAAGATGGAGAGGTTGAAGAAACTGAGAGCCGGGCCATGCGTCACGCAATGCATAAAGCGCTCGCAGACAGGTTTGGAAAAATTGACGATAAAGAATTACCAAAACAGCGGCGCAATATTATTATCCGTCACAATTTTGGTGATGAAATATCAGGTTTTGAGATTTACACACTCCCGCGTGAGCCAAAACAACATATGTTAAACTATAATAAAGCACCAGAAATATATCGCAATAAGAGCATGTCCCGCATTTATATTGATTTCGATCAGGATCACCCGGATGGAGGTCATATTCGCGGTTATTATTATCTCGTCGAATCAGGACAGTCAGAAGAACATAATAGAAAAACCTATCCAAAATATGATGTTATTCCCGATCATGTGATGTGTGATATAAATCATAAAAAATATATGGGCGCTAATCTCCGACAAATCGGCGAATCGCTTATTAAAGAGCATATTCCTGAAACGGTACGCGCCTGGAATAAAGGACGTAAAAAAGGCATGCTTAAATCACCCTATGATAAGAAAACACAACAGCAGGAAACTCTCCCTGGTGATGCCCTTGGTGAAACAGGCGCCGCCGGCAGAAGGCGCCGGAAACCTATAGATCGGTGGACTGAACATGTACTCGACAACCCACGAACAGGCCAATCTCCCACGCCTGGTAAAAACTCCTAAAGCACCCCATTGCACTTCCCGTTAAAATCCGTAGAATGAACACAAGCAGTAACGGAGCGTATACAAGCGATGCCAACCTTGAAAGACATCAAAGAGCAGATCAAAAACCTGCCGCACAAATATATTTTCTATACCAAGCGCGAAATCAATTATCTGCCCAAGATTCTGGCCGAGGATGAAAAAATTCTCGCCCTCACTTCCGGCTATCATGGCAATACCACCATGCTGCTGGTCTGCACCAACCGCCGGCTGCTGTTTGTCGATAAAGGCATGTTTTTCGGCCTGAAAGTCAAGCAACTCAATCTGGACCGGATTCAGTCGATTGACTCTTCCTACATCATCGTCTTCGGCAATATCAAAATCTGGGATGCCGCCGCCGCCTATGATATTTCACTGGTGCTGAAAGATTCGATTGAACCCTTTGTTAAAACCGTTCGTCAGGCCATCGATGACTATAAGAAACTTGTCTTTAACGAGATTACCGGACAGCGCGTGGCACAACCGCAGCATACCCAGGCTATTGCGGAAGCGTATCCTCAATCCCAGCAATATCCATCACCGCAACCACAGCATATGGCGCCACCACTGCCTCCACCACAGGCACAGACCTACTCTACGGCTCCGTCATCAGCACCGGCTGCACCAACGAAAGAAGATATGGTCAGCAAGCTGGAACGTCTGGCGAAATTGCGCGAACAAGGCCATCTGACGGAAGAAGAATTTCAACATCAAAAAGCGAAGTTATTATCGTCGATTTAAATGGCAGTAAAGATTCTGTGACATGACAGAACAAACCTAATGCCTAACGCCTAATGTCTCATCTTCTACCCGCCCATCACCTTGGACTGCTTGCGTCATGACGGCAGGCATACCATGTGCAGACACATGCCCTTCAATGTGATCCTGCACCGCCTTTTCAATGGTGTTAAGCGTGTCATAACGTTTATAGATTTTCTGATCGCGGCTGAAGCCAAAATACGCAAAGGCACCACCAATCGCTGCCCAGATCGGGATTTCATATTTAAGCTTCTGCATAAGTGATACATGCGCGTTAAACCCAAGCCCATGCAATGCCGCATTAAGTGCACCACCCACTATAGCGCTTTGGCCGGCAATCCTGCCGATATATCCCCATTTCTCTCCGGCAGATGGATTTGCTTTCCGATGCAGTTCATCCATCAACTGATGGCGCATGACTAGCAGCCCCTGCACTCCGGCATTGTTTAACGTCTTATCATCCATTCTGCTAAAATAGCATGACGGAAGAGCCGGAAAGATGACAGTTTGGTGAAATTTAGCAGTTATTAATTATTGAGTTTTCCAGCAATCTGGTCACGCAATTCATGCGGCAATGCCTGCATGCGGTTAGGGAACATGTTGGTCATTTTGGTAATGAAACGCTCAAAGGTAATTTCACCGTCCTGATACAGGCGTTTGGTAAACAGTGCATGCTGCATGCGTATATTCGACAATGACGGCAAACCGATCACAATGGCTGTCGTGATGCTGGAGACGAGTTGCATGTCTTCCTTGCCAGCCATTGTAGAGAGATTTTCAATCGCAGCATCGTAGGTTTTCAGGGATTCCTCGATCAGCGTTTCCATTTCTTCTGGACTCACCGATACACACTGCATCCCCTGATCTTCCAGATACAGATCTCCATTGGCGTAATAGGTACTACGCTTCAGCTTATCCATTGCCTTTGGCAACTGCAGGAACATCGTCGTCTCTATCTATTTTTCAGCTTGCTCTATTATAAGTAGAGCGAGTTAACATTTTATTAATTTCAACCGTTAATTCTTTATACCTGCAGGGTTATATTTGTATAAAAGTTTAGGAAAATTAATAAGATAAAGGGGAATAATATTTTAAACGGTTGCGCTGGTGCCATATCCTCGCCCAACCCTGCCAGATAGCTGATATACAGTGATATTTATACTCGATTGCGCTGCACCAAAATCATTCACCTGGTCCGCCGCACTATAGGTGGCACCAGAATTATTGGCTGCAATCGTGCGCATCACATCACTGCCATCCAGGATATCGATTTCATACGCTTCCGACTCTTCCGAAAGCGGCACATCGGTCAAATCCCGCCACTGGCCACCGATCCGTGTCCGCCGTACCCATGAGATGCTCAGATTGTCCGATCCGTCGCGTTCACCCGTCACATGCACAGGGCTGTAAGGTTTGAGCGCTCTGGCCTGATAGGTAAAAGACTGTGCACTGACCGAGCCGAGTGTCTTGCCGACGCTGACACCTTTGTAAAGGCGTGACAGGCCGATTAGTCCGTCCGCCATCGCCTCTTTCTGCAGATGGTTGTCAAGCAGGGTAAAAGCTTCACCGGCGCTATGTCCGCCCGTGGCCCATTCGGTGCCCTGCCGCCCGCGCAACAAACCAGACAGGCGATATTTATTGGGATTGAGTTCAACGGCGCTTTTAAACTGAATAACTTCATCGCCAACAAGTGCTGCATTCGCACCGTTCAGTACCGCCAGTTCGGTAGCGCTGGCAAGCGTGCCTTCGCCCATCAATACCACATCCAGCGTATTTTGATCATCAAACACGCTGGTCGGACCGTCCGCCAGCGCGGTGGTCACCGTACCGAGCGTCGCGGGCTGGACAAAAGAGGCAAGCGACTCATAACTGCCACCCTCATCATCGGACCGGTAAATTACCGCTCCTTTCCAGCCATCCGTGGTCTCGCCGATCGCTGCCATGCGCAGCAGCGCTTCATCGGCACTGTCCGTGCTGAGTGCCGGCATATCGAGCAGGCGATACAGCGTGCTCGGCACCGGCGCTTTGGGCGTTCTTACCACCGTCGATTCGCCAGGCGGCGCATAAAAATCATAGGTACTGACATCTTCGGCCACCGCCTGTATGCGCAGCATTCCCGGTCGTCCAAACTGCACATGCGTAACGCGCATGACATGCGACGCATTATTGGCACTGACCGTGATCACATCTGCCGGTTCCAGACCGGCATACTGTGTCGGTATATGAAACTGATAGCGAAGGCGGGACATCCAACTGTTATACAGCGCGACATCGGCAATAATTTTGGCCTTCTGATCGCTCATCACAATCGGCAGACTCAGACTCTGCACATCGACTGCACTGGCGGTCAGACGCTGTGCATGCTGCGTGCCGGTTTGATAATTTTTGAGGCGGTTGATATACAGAATCTCCACCCGCTGCGGCAATTCCAGCTCCTGCGTACGGGTGATCTCAATCGCTTCGCCTGTCTGTGCACTCGTCAGCGGAATCAGTTGATCCTCAGCAATATTGAGCACACTCGCATTGCCACGCGGAATGAATTTCAGCAATCCATCCGACTCGGCGGCATCGAAGAAATAGGCCGCCATCAACTGTTCAATCAATCGGCGTGCACTATTTTGGCTACTGACGACAAAGCCCTCAACCTGATCGTCCAAGCGCGTCACATCGATAAAGGATTGCGGCAGTCCGGCACGTTCGCTGAGGTCCGCGACAATCGCCGCCAGCGATGACAGGCCGAATTTCCCCTGCACCCAATGGCCGGTTTTCCACACGCCGCCATCGGCCCAGACCGAGAGCATATCCGGCCAGTAGGGATAGGGTCGTGCATCCCAGGTCCACAGGAACAAATGCTCGATCATATCCGAGCCATCCCACTCGGACAATGTCGCGGCAATGCCGGCACGTTGCGCGCGAAAATCGATTCTGCCTTTTGAATGATAGGGAAAGAAACTCTCTGACGAGGTCGGATCATAAAATACATTCGGCTGATTCGTCGCACCATCGACACTGGGAAAACCGAATTCGGTAAACCAGATTTTCTTGGATTGCGGTGTCCATGCCGTGCTGTTGGTATCGGGATTGACATGGCTGTTTTTCCAGAACCAGTCGAGATTTTTCCAGGCGTATTTCGCTTCGAGATTCACCTTGGTGGTGCGCTCTGGATCGCTGTAATACCAGTCATAGCCCTCGCCGGAGGTCCAACCCTGTTTGATCGTCGGAATGTCATAGCCGAGTTCGTTCTGCGGCACATCGGTCAGTGGAAAATAGGCATCGATTCCGATAAAGTCGATATTGGAGGAAGCCCAAAGCGGATCGAGATTATACCACCCCTCATCGGTATGATGATATTCCGACCAGTCCGCCGCATAGGTCACTTTCACGCCGGAGCCCATCGTCGTTTTCACCGTCGTCGCCAGAGACACCAGCGCATCCACCGCCGGAAAGTTCCGGTTGGTACTGGCACCGTCATTCACCTTGGTCAGCCCGATCAGTTCCGAGCCGATGGCAAAGGCGTCAACCTTGTCTTTGACCAGACTGGCATAATGATTGATGAAGGCGTTATAGCCGTCGGTTTTGGTGAAGAAGTTTGCAACGTCGGTGGTCGATCCGGTGACCCGTCCACGCCAGGGCTTATCCGTGACATCCATCAGAAACATCGGATAGAAAAAGATATTATAGCCGCGTGCCTTCAGCTCATCCAGATAACGCAGCAGCGACTGATCATCCGGCGTGCCGCCATAGCGCGGTAAACCACTGTCATAGGTAATCTGCCATGCCGTTGAACGGTCAAAACTGCCGACACTCCATACCTCCGGGCTGGTGGTGGCCTGGCTTGCGGTAAATTCGACACCCGGTTTGATGGTGCACAATCCCGCATCCATATTATCGCCGAACCAGTTGACGACCACCCCGATCCATTCGACATTCGGACAGCTATCCTCCAGCTGATCGAGCGCGACCAGTGCATTGGCTGTCTCTTCCGGCGTATGGCGATTGATGATGCTTTTGTCGCCCGACTGTACGAAATTGCCGCCGACATCCTCACCTTCGATTTTCTCCTGAATCGTGGTGTCATAGACAAATTCGCCGGAGCCGGGAATCATGATCATATCCTTGACCATATTTTCTACCGACTGACCATCAACATCCGGCCACAGAATCTTACGCTTGACCTCGGCGGTGAAATTGGGAATGCGATTGCCATACGCGCCAAGCGGGAAATCTTCCACCACAATATAGGCCATGCCGCGATAGGCCGGCGTACTCCCTACCCCTTCATAGGATTCGATCAGCGGATCGGGCAATTGATCTTCGCCGCCTTTATAAATACGGTAGGTGCCTTCGCTCAGATCGAGCAGGTCGGCATCGGCCCAGATGCGCAGCACTTCGTCAATCTCGCCTTCACAAACGGCAATCGCCAGGCTGATAAAATAGCTGAATTCCGTGCTCGAACTGCTCGGCCCGCCACCACCCTTTCCGCCTTGCGTGCTGGTAGTGGTCGTGGCGATCTCCTTGATCGGGCGCGACCAGATGATATTTCCCGCCAGCCGTGCCGACCCATAGACAATCGGAATCATTTCCCCATAGGTCGAGGTTTGTACCGCCAGATCCTTCAGGCGCGCACCTTCGCGATGCGTATCTTTGGGTCCACCGAAAATCGCATTATCAACGGCATTGCCAAGCGTGCTCGCCGCCAGTTGCAACCCGATGGCAGCCAATGGATTTGCCGCCGCTACCGATGATGCCGCTGTGCTTAATAACATAGAAGCCATAAAGAAATCCTTTTTTATTTGATCGGAGGAAGAGGTTGTGTGTATTTGTCGTCAGGATGAAACCCCATTATCAAAGGAGCATACAATGCTGGTCATACGCTTACTCTCTTTCTGCCTACTGATAGTGACTGCCGCCTGTGCAACACCATCAACGCAGTTCATGCCTTCCAGTGCAGCGTTGGCTCATTATGCCCCGACAGACCCGCAGCAGATTGACATCCTGCACAGTAATCCCAAGAAGCCGTTTATTGAGCTGGGAGGTATCCGCGCCGATGCCTATCTGGTCAATCCCGATGCGCAAATGCTGTATTACATGAAACGCGAAGCCGCCCGGCACGGAGCACATGCCATCATTCTGTATAAGAATGTGGAACAACATGATTTTGTTGAGTCCGCCATCAACATGACCCCACCCAAATATGCCTCAGCTATTGCGATACGGTATGAATAACGTCTAAAAATGCATTGAATCATTGAGAAAAATCGTTAATAACATCTGTAATTAATCTGAACAGAGGACTGAGAATGAAAACCTTTATTGCAACGCTTGCCGCTACGGCACTGCTTTCAACCGCTACCATCGCCGCCGATGCGGAGTTCCATCCATCCACCTATACCACCTATAAGAAGCACGGTCCTTACAGCGGGTCTGTCAAAATTCTCGAGAAACTGCCAGCTCCCGGCCAATACACCGAAATCGGCATTGTACGCGTGCCAACCAGCAAAGTTGCCAGCAGTTCGCAGGCTATTCGTCTACTGAAAGCAAAAGCTGCACAACATGGCGGCAATGCACTGAAGCTGGAAGATGATGCGGTGATCTTTGCCAATGGCGGCACGACGGATCGCGGCACCCGCCCGCAACATGCCACCGCCATTGCAGTGATTTCGAACTAAACAACGTGTCATTACCCGCTTTATGCGGGTAATTCCTTGAGTATTACAAATCTGCAGACTACCCGAACCATTCGGGCAGGAGGGTGTTTCTGCATTTTTTTCGCCGAATCACAATAACCTTAATATTTCGTTAACTTTTCTATGTTATTCTATGAATAATAACACAATCCGATGTGACGGATGCCATTATGTAACCCGCTATGAAACAGGAACAAAGGGTGTGGACTTATGAGCAAGCAACCACTAACCATCATACTATCATTTCTCTGCCTTATGGCAGTCACCGCCTGTGGCAATAAGCAGCTACAGGTCGTTCCTCACACAGATCGTTTGGAACAGGACGGTGAACGTATTTACGGAACAATTGCATTGACCAATGCTCAGACTGGCGAAACGGCAAACAAACTACATGTAAAAAAAATCGATAAAGGCTACGGGCTTCAAGGGCGCATGCACGAAAAAGATAATATAAAGGTTGATTTTGTCGCAGCCAAACACAAAGAATTCAAATATTTCTCCGGCCTGAAATTCAGCTGGTCGTTCTAGCTATTCTAAAAGCGGAATCCTGTAACAATCCGCCTTTGCCACATGTCATCCAACCGATGTTCTACCACTTTGCGTGCCGGCGCATAGGCATGGATCAGAGAAAGCGATGTAGGTTCGCCACCCGTAACAGGTAACGCGTAACTACTGACAATTCCTACATGCCTGGCATTGCCATCAATCCTCATCAGCGCGACATCACCTGGTTGCAATACATCCTTATCAATAAGGTGAAGTACCCGGCACAAGCCATTCCATAAACGTGCTTCGTCCGGAATATGACCATAATCGGTTTCATCGAAATCTGCCAATCGTTGCCCGGCTTTCTCAAGTTTTAACTCGCCGGCCACGCAGGCCAACAGACCCAGACAATCCACCCCATGCCGGCTGCGCCCCTGATGTCTGAACGGCACGCCGAGCCATCCGCGTGCACAGGCAACAATCTGCTGGCAGCGCTCAGACATAAAAACACTCCGTCACTCATAGGATCAATGTGAAATACAGTGAAGGCTAAGAAACCTATGCCTGTTTTTTTTCTTTCTCAGGGCGATAAGACGCACGTAGCGACGGGCGTGCAAACAACGGGCGTTGGCCCAGGCTTTTCGCATACCACCATACCAGGGCGGACATAGTGACAATCGCCATACCGAAGACCCAGATAAAGGCGCCGATCGCCGCATCGCCATACAGCCCGATAATGGTAGCAGATGCAAAAATGGCAATGGCAATAATAAAGCCGAGAATCTGTCCCAGGATCGTACTGAACAAATGTACTTTCAATGACCGATTTTCCCACTGATGGCGTTGCTGTTGCTCTTTGGCAAACATATCCAGAATCTGCTGAGCGGACCCTTCAACGACATAATCATAGGCCTCCAGCATTTCCGGATCCGGCAATATTTCAATATTTTTACGCGGCGCATTGGGCTTGCGTTTATTATTTTGCTTGCGCGGAGAATGAGACGATTTGGGCGGCTGATTCATGGACCTAGTGTGTAACCGGATTCACGCTGAGATGCAACCGGTAACTGGTCACTCTTTTTCCATCACTTCATGCACATCCTTGCCCAGACGTAGCATATCACCGCGTAACCCTTCGGCGCTATTGCGATAAGGATAGCGGTAAAGCGGCGGTGTTGTCACCGACAGAACCGATGCCAACGAACCAAAAAATGCACGAATCAGTATCATGGCGACAATAGTAATATAACCTTTGCCACTGTCAAATCCTTCCTATCTCTTGCGAAAATACGTGGTCGTGAGAACCGGCGCGCAGTGTATGTAGTAATACATGAGCACCGGAAGCGGAGCGAACACGTCTTTGCAACAGGGATAGGAAGGATTAACTGCTTCTGGTTGTTGAAGTTTCAAAGATCTTATCGGTTCCTGGCACATGTGGTTCGCCGCGAAAATTCACGGCATTGTTAAAGCGCGATATGCAGGTTTCGAATGTCTTGTCACACCCGGCTTCGGCACTATACCCATCCCCCACATTGACATCATACGGCATCGGCAAGACAGTGATAAACTGCCCGTTTGCGAATTCCTTGATTTCCATCGACAGTCCGGCATTGGCACCGCTGGTAAAGGTCATCAGACCAAAAGCGAAATAGCCATCCTCTTCCGTGCGTGTGCTATCGGTAAAGATGTTGCGATCGCTCACAGACGTCAATGTACCGATATGGGTAAATCCGGTCATATTCATCTTGCATCGGCTGCCGCCCAACCTGGCTCTGCAGCCCGGTGCGTACAGTTCCCCGATCGTCTGACTGAGCTGCTGCGTCAATCCGCGCACTTCGGCAACAAACTGCCCGTCCTTGACGGTCACTTCTCCCAGCCAACCCGTGCGCAGCATCATCCGTCCCTGCGTCAGATCAGCATAATTGACCATAAACACTTCGATTTCAGCAAAATCATATAGTCCGGCGAGCAGGTCTTCTTCCGTAATGGCTGCGGCATCGAGTAATCCTTCGATATCGAGATTATCGACATTCAATGCTGCCGAACCGACGATAGAGGTCGGCGTAAAACCGGTGGCAGCCTGATAGGTGACGCTATCAAACAGGATGTCACGGTCATGATCGGTGAATCCGAGTACGGTATTATCGCGCCGCGTCACTTTCCAGCAGGTTGCAAGCGTCGTTACTTCTTCTGCCAGATGGGCTTTCAATTCACTAGAAATGGATTTCATAGATATTTTCCTTCGTCATGGAATCTAAATTCTAATCTCTATAATCGGGATATCACTCCAGCTTCTAACACCATAATTCTCCAACGTTGCCGAAAGTTGGTCGGTATCGAACCGCACCGGCACATCAAATTTAAAATCAGCGGTAATCACCGCACTATTCGCCGGCGGTGTAGTGAAACTCACCGCACCGGTAGTGGTATCTATTGTCACGCCGCTGGTTTGTTCAATATCATCAACATAGATAGTGACACTTCCACTGACCGGTTTGGTAATGGTTCGCGATTCATTGCCGCTACCGCTGCTGTAATTTTTCACCAGTTGAAAATCGGTGGTGCTGCCATCGCCCGTGCCGATCGTTTCTCCGGCAGTTTCGAAATCCGTCCAGTCTTTGAAACGAAACCCGTGCGCCCGTCCTTTGCGTGCACGGAAAAACGCAATCAATAGATCGAGCTGTGCTTGCATTTTGACTCCATGCGCAACATTATAACGCGCACGTGCCTGCATCCAGTTACTGTTACGTTGTTCATGCCCGCCCTGGGTAACAACAATATCGGTCGAATAACCGGGTCCACCAGATGAGCCATAGCTGATATCCGTTGGGAACTGCACCTCGTGAAAGGCCATAATCAATCTCCGTAAATAATGGTTAGTGAGTAGCGTTTAAGACGTTTTTTGCGCCGCTTGTCTGGCGGCCAGTTCCTGCTGTGCCTTGACCATCTCGACAAAGCTGTCACCCTTGCGCATGTTGGCACCACGTTGCACGGCTTCTGTCCATTTACCGACAGGTTTTCGCTCCTGCGCATGAGCGGTCGGCTGCCTGTCCACCGTAACCTTGGCGGAGGCGGAAGGCCGGAGCGAATGCGAATGACCTTCATCCTCTTCCAGATACCGGTCCACCCGCTCTACTGCATCTGCAATAAAAGACCGTCCTTCGTGATCCTGTACGCGATTCGCCGTTGTAATCGGTGCCTGCATTGCATGATCCGTCGGGCCAAGCCTGTCGATCAACCGGCCGATCATCAAACGCCCGGCATCCACACCTTGATTCGCGGCAAACGCATCTTCCGCACAGAGCCGCGTCAACGCGTCATATTTGCGCATCAGCATCAACTGCCCGCGTTCGCTCAGTGCATGAAACGGTTCGCCATATTGATTTTTAATCGCTTCATACAGATAGGGGTTTTGCGCTATGCGTACTTTGAAAATATCCAGCGCAGTAACCTTTTCACCTTCCATTTGTTTGGCAATCACATTATCGATATGCATCGCCGGGTTTTGCTGGTCATCGACATCCATAACATTTTTACCGATATAAGTACCAAGTGGATAACCGATACTGAAGCCAATAAAGCTACCAACCAGTCCACCTATTACCGCTAACGGCCCGAGAGCCGTAATCGCAACCCCAACAGAACCAAGCACAAACGCGCCTATGCCAGCTCCCACAAGCCCAGCCATATTCAGCCATGGATGTTTCTCTTTGTCTTCTTCCAATGCGTCAAGGGTACGATGCAGACTCTTATTGGTACGTGCCGCATATTCCATGGCATTTTCATCCACACGATTTGAGTCGATATCCAACTGCTCGGCAATTTCTTCGCGGTATTCATCCAGCACCATCTGGCGCTGTTTGTTATATTTATACTGCGCATTAATAAACCCAAACGGTGCGCCGATAACCGCACCTGCAGGCCCAATCGGTAATCCGGTTTCCGCTATTTCCAGCAGGTAATCCGTGGTCAGGGTATCGCCGATTTTCTGCGGCACTCCTTTCATCTGACCGCCAACGATGGGAATCTCCATATTCCTTACCATCTGCGGCACCGGCACATGATCGCCCCAAGTATGGACCAAAGATTTCTTTTCCATTTCCCCCTTCGGATCGATTGAAACTCCTGCCGGATGACTTGCCGTCACCTGCGCACGCCTTGCCTGGCCATAATCATACTGGAACGGATTAGGCTCAACCATTGGCACTCTCCTCTCCGGCAATGCTCATTTGCGGCGCTACGGCCACGGCCCCTTCATGCACAGCTGAATCGGTCATCAGGGTAGTCGGTGGAATATTCAGTTTCGCCGCACGTTCACGCAGGCTCTGGCGTCTTTCTTCCGCTTTGACCGGCGCCTCTTTTCGTTCTTTCACCTTCTGTTCCAGCTCCTTGGCTTTGTCTTCCCTGAAGGCTTTGGCATTGGCTTCCGCCTGTTCTTTCTGTTTCATACCAAGCTCTTCGGCGATACGCTCTGTCCGCTCATTAAACTTCTCTTCACCGTCAATCTCAGCCAGCAATTCGGCAACGGGTATCTGTTCTTCCGCATATTCCTTTGCCAGCTGTTGCAAAAGCGGGTTCTCGATTCCACCAGTCGCTCCTGCTGCTTTGGGAGATGCCGCCATGATGATTTGTGCATAATAGTCCAGCGGCACGAAGGTTCCGTCTTTTTGCGCATCCTTAACCTGCACATAGCTGTTGAGGAAATTACCTTCACTTCCCAGCTTACTGCTTTCCCAATGTGCCATTTGCATCATGATGGCACCGCCCATCAACAGCGGATTATGATGGCGCATGGTAAATAAAATATTCAGTGCCGAGTTACCTGCCGCTCCTATGGCTTCCGGTCCCAGATTCGCCCACATATTGCTGCGTGCCTGTTCGACCATTTTCGGCAGTTTGCCAAACAGGATCGTATAGGTAGACGCGTCTTTGCCGGTCAAGTCCTTATGCAATTCTTTCAGATAGGAAATCGATTCAGTGAACCGCAGCGTCGTACGTCCGGTCTGATACGCAGCACCTGCTAACATACCACCTTTAAACCCGGCGTCAAAGACAGTCGTATTGGCTGCTGCTGATTTCAGCGCACTCATCATCGTACGTCTTCCGGCAGCCGCGTCCATACGCCCGGCGAGACCATGCGTACCTTCTTCGACATGCCGGAAATGCTCCGCCAACTTCGCCGCATGTGATGTTACCTCGGCACCCTTAGGCAGAACCTTAAGCGCCGCCTGTGCATCTGCCAAATGTGCTTTTGCTGTGGTCATGTCTGCAACACCGTGCGTACTACCCAACGCCGCTCTAAATTTCCCGAGATGTCCTTCAATCTCGTGCATATACGCTGGCGTCTTAACAACCTCTGTACCAGCCTTTCCGAACAATCTTCCCGCGCGTCGTGTAATCTTGTTTAGGAAACCATTATGTGGGTCCTTCACATTCTGCATCAATGTATCCACATCGCTCAGTAGATTTTTGTGATGTTTTGCTAATCCCGATCTCTGCCATCTTTGCCACAGGGGGGAGGCTTCTCCAGTATGCAGCGTTTTCTCCGCAACGGCCTTTTCCACCGGACGTATGTTGTCAGCAACATTATACAACGAACTGGATCCCAGATGCTTCGTATTCACATCCGCTACCGCACCGACCAGATTCGCCGGCAATGCACCTACCTGCCCAAGTTTTGTCGCCTTCATGGCTTCCGTCGGTGCACGCAGCAGGCTATCGGTTCCAACCCGGAAATATTTCCCGACCCATGGCAATTTACCAACCGTTGCCCCTAACAATCCGGCCAGCAATGGTCCGAAGAACTCAAGATTGAAGAACCCCCACCCGATGCTATCCCCTTCATTCAATACTTGGAATTCGACATCATCATAAAGATGATGGCGTTCTTTGAGAGGCGGTACATTATTCTGTAGTTCATTCGGCAGATGTGCCGCTGTTTTTCCGGTAGAATGTGTGGTGGTGCGCGCAACATTCCCTACCCCGGCCAACTGGCTGGTGACGTTGCTGGCGGCTTGCGCTGTCTGAACGGGGGTACTCACCACACACTTTTCCTATCTAAAAACTTTTCCACTATTTCTCAGTATAATGGTAAATGGCGTGTGATTTTATGAAGCTTTTGTGAAGACTGGAGGGATTGGGCATTAGGGATTAGAAAATCTAATGCTCAATGCCTACTCCCTAATGCCTAGCTCTAAAATATCCGAAACTGTACCATAATGCAACACATGATCCACGGTGGCATTGGTTATCTGGCGTTCAATGCCTTCCGGCTGCGTTGGTTTGCTTTTCATTTCTTTCACTCCGTCTATGCCTTGTTCTTTGATTTTCTGAGCGGCGTCTGACAATTTTTCTATTTCCGCTTTCGTCATGCCCATCTGCTTCAGTCGGTCGTCACCAAGACTGACAAGCCCCATGATAGCATCCAGTAAATACTGTTCATATTGCGCTTTGGTTTTCTCGCGAATCGCCGTAATTTCCTTTTTCTTCAGACCTGCCGATTCCAGAATACTGTTCGGAAAAAATGATGCGTATACCGCTTTTTCCTCTCCTTCCATTGCATTCAGAGCATCACGCAACTGATCCTTGCTGAAGGCGGCATCACCGAAATAACGCGACTCATCGACATGTATCTTTTCTTTTACTTTTTCTGCCAGACGTGCAAGCTGACGTCTAACCACTTCCTCGCTGGCAATCGATTTTCCATCCATCCTGATGATATGACGGGTCCCTACCAAATGAATCAGTTGCAATGTACCTATCTCCCCATCGCGTAGTGCTTTGGCAATCAACTCAGACACTTTATAAAGTTTTTCATGCAACCGTTTGCCGATCTTATTATTGGGGTTGCAGTCTTGTTCATGCTGCTGGAATATCTGTGCAATATAGGTTTCAAGTGTCACTTCATTTTTATTGTCTTTGCGGTCGACATTCATCTGTGGCGGTAGTTTGTAGCGTTCCAGTGATGGATCATCTTCTATTTGTCCTTTCAGATACAAAATCATATCCAGCGCAGTGACGGGCTGTGTCACTTTTGTGCGGTTACTATTGAACTGATTGGCAAACATACTCACGACAAAAGACGCAGCTGGTACAGCAAAATTCATCTTATTTTCCGATGGCAGATACTCCGGCACATCGGATGTTTGCTTCCCGACTTCTTCTGCCAGTCCGGTGAGTTCTTTTTGCGCCTGCTCGTAGGATTTTTCTCTGCTTAAGAAGCCTTCCGCCTTGCTGTGCAATTCTTTTGCCCGCGCGAGGATTTTCTCCTGCTGCATTTTAATCGCATCCATGCTGTTGCCTGTTTTGGCCGTAATCTCTTCGAGTTTTTCACGCTGGAATGCATCAGCGCCAAGCGCGCCTGCGCGATGGTTCATTCTAAGTGCGTTATAGACAAATATCGGCAGTCTCTGGAATAGATTGATGAAATTATGACCACGTTGCGTGTTCAGATCATAATGGATTTTGCGCCGCGCATTATAAATCACTTCATTATCATCTTTGCGTACACGCATCAGCGACAGATAGCCATGCTGTTTTTCGCCTTTAATATCATCGAGAATCGGCGAAACATTCTTTGCCAGCCTTTGCATATTCTGCTGATATCTTTTTTCTGTTTGCCACATCGCATTGATATCGACCCAGTTGGTCACTCCGAACAAGGCCGTATACGCCGTTGCCAGTGCGGTTATGTGACGGTGGGTGGCGTGCATA
Source organism: Rickettsiales bacterium (assembly GCA_028281385.1). Classification (GTDB taxonomy): domain Bacteria; phylum Pseudomonadota; class Alphaproteobacteria; order Rickettsiales; family UBA3002; genus JANQJY01. Next base: position 26,921 of record JANQJY010000098.1, read on the forward strand.
CCGGTGGTTTTGAGCACCTCCTCAGTCATACCATAGGTTTTCTTGCCTATCCAGTTACCGACGCCCAGCGCTGCCAGGCTATACATCATCGACAGGCCCGCCGCATATTCACGCTTTATACCGACCAATCCGAAAAGCGAGACTTCCTTGCTTTCTTCATCGACGACCATGCCCGGCAGTTCTTTGAGTTTATCATCGGTCATATGTTCGCCGAAACTCTGTGCCTGACTGCCAAACTGCTGGAACAGATTTTTCATCGTATCGTTTACCGGAAGCGTGTCCGCCGCACTGCCCGCCAACTTCGCCATGGCCGCACCGGCGGCATTCATATCGCCGCCCTGGAAAGCACCCTGTAGTTGCTGCGCCTGCGCCATGGCCTGCTGTCCTTGTGCCATCATATTCGCGGCATCGCCCATACCGTTCGCTTTCATCTGTGCCTGGGTAAATGCCGCCATCTGCTCCGGCGAGGCATTATGCATGCTGTTCATCATCGCGTTGATCTTCTCAGGCGATTGCGCAAGCGTATCCGCCACCGTACCGACACTTTCGGCATTCACCACGCTTGACACAGTATCTTTCGTATCCCTGGCGGCGGCTTCCAGTGACTCACTCATTTCCTTCACGGCTTCATCATCTGTTTCTTTTTTTGCCATAGTCTCTTTCTTTTTCGCCTTCACTTTGCTCCTGTGCCTGAGCGGTCGCGTTTGCGACATGACATCCGACAATGGATCAAGTGGCAGAGCGAAAAGCGATAAATATTACTCCAGTTCACCTTATACTATAGCAATCAAACGATTAGACGCGTGTGACAATTGTGTGAAATGCTGCAGGGGTGAAATGGTGATGCCGTCACAACCATTGCATGACTTTTCATGAAACTGTCACACTGTAGATCACCTCACAGCGGTATACTTAACATTGGCAAACTTTGTGTGAGGATAAGCGAAAAACGAATAACCGTATATTGTGGAAGATCAGAATACAGCAAGCCATGCAGACCGTGTAACGCATAATCTGCATCGTTCCCGGGCACGTGAATATCTCACATCGCAAATCGCAGCAGCAGCTGTGGCGATGGGTGCCGTGTGGCTTGGCCGTAACATAGCGCCCAAGGCCATGCAAAAAGCCGATAAAGCTATTGCCGACTATCTGGCACCTCACATGCACGGAGAATCTGCTGCCTACATACAGAATTATGCGCGCCGCACTTTGAATTACACGACCATGCTAACCGGCGGTCTTATGACTACTGTTACCGGACAAACGATTCAGGCCCGTCGTCGGCGTAGCGGCAAGGAACATGCCGATGACATCACCATATCACGCGATATTACACGCGTATTAACCGGTTGGAGCATCGGTGCATTTGGCGCCGTCGCGGCGCTGAATATTGCCGAACGTTATGGCCGCAAAGGCAGTGCCAAGGCCGTTACCGACATCCTTGACCGTGCGGAAAAAATGCTCGATACACATCTCCTGCATGGTGCGGAATATGTGAAAGGCAATAAAATCTCCGAAGGGCTGGTTGCCAATGCCGTGATGGTTGCCGGCGCTACACCTGTCAGCATCGCAGCACAACAATTATATGATTCGCTCCGCTCCCATCCGGCCTATGAAAAGATTGAGCGGTAATGTTTTTGTGTTTGAGCGGTCGCGTTTGCGGAATGCCGACTAGGCGTTACGCAAGTGGCGGAGCGAAAACGAATCATATGTTTGAGCGGTCGCATTTGTGAAATAACGACCAGCTATTGAGCAAGTGGCGGAGTGAAAACGAATGAATTGTAACAAAACCTTCACACAACTGGCAGCCATAAATAGCTAAAATGCTAGGTATATAAATAAAAGTAGAAATAGTTAAAACCGCGCTGGAGCGGTCGCGTTTACAAAACATCGACCAGATGTCGAGCAAATGGCGGAGCAACAGCGAAAAAAGTGAGTGGTGTGTTATGGCCATACTTGACAGAGCGCAAGAACAAATTGGTGCGGTAGCAAAAAAGGCAGAGAATGCTATCTATGATGGTTTATTCGGAGGCATTTTTAACAAACTGGGTATCGACCTGGATGCTGAATCTAAAAAATGGACCCAGATTTTCGATATTTTTGGCAAGCGGATAAGCGGTGATACCTCCAAAAGTACAGGCTGGACATGGATGGACAAAATCACTGACTTTTTCAAAGGGATCAGCGACTGGATCGGTAAACAGATTTACAACCTCATCGGCAACGAACAGTTCGAAGAGGCCAATCAACTAGGATTTTCCAGAGTGGATGATCTGCTGAAAAAACCAGCAGCACAGCAGGAAATTGTTAAGGTAACCGGACAAAATAAAGAATTACACTCTGCCGTTACAGAGGCGACGCACAAAGCCATCGCTCAAAGCCGAAAAGATCTCACCCATACCATGAGATCACTGGAGAATGTCGGGGCACATGTCAAAGATACAAGCTTTGCCAAAGTAAAAGAAGCGGTAATGAAACATTATTATAAGGAAGCCACCGGAGGGGAATACCGAGGCGATAATATAGAGGAACATATGCCGCCGGAAATTAAAACTCTGGCACACAATATTGCGACCTACACCTCTGAAGCCGTAGGTGATGCGTTTCTTACCGCACGCAAAAAAGAAAACCCCGTTAAGCTCGCCGTCATGGATGATCCAAACCTCACTGCCATGTTTCAAACGGCTAATGCATCGCTTACAAAGCTGCAAGGTACTTTACAGAAATATAACGTTGCCCAGGCTACCATAGATCAGTTTGGAGCATTAACAGATGAAACACAAGGCTTCACCAAAGCGCAGATGGAAAAGATGCGGAAAATGATCATCGAGGGCAACGTAACACAAGAGGCTATTCTTTTTCTTAGATCATCGAAAGGGCGAGACAAGCTGATTTCGGAATTTAAAGGCCCAAAAGAAACGGCGTTTGATGCAAAGTTTGAACAGGCAACAAGCATACGCACTGCCACAATAGGAGGCAACACAACAATGCTGGTGTTATCCGACGGAGACAAAGTGATTGATACCAGCATCAGCATACTAGGAGAGCTGACTGCTACAGCTGCACTACCGACCGACACAACACATGACGAAACAGCCCACAGAACACCATCATAACAACCAGACACGGAGGTATCGCATAGCACCCCATGGCCGATGATGAAAACAAGATCAAACTTCCACCGAAAGAGGTACAGGCACTGCTACGTCCTATCATGCTTGAGCCGGCAAGTACGGTTGGACAGGGCATCATAGACGCTATCAAGCACCGGCAGGCGGTTAGGACACTTGAATCCGAAAAAGACCGCATCGCTCCTGAAAAACGTGATGAATATATGGCAGGATTTCGCCGTCGCGAAAAAGAAGCCGTCACTGCCCTTGCCGAAGCGATTCTGCTCAATGATAAAAATATACAGCAACAATTAAGCGATGCAGGCATTACTCCGACGGATATTTATCATTACCCAAAACTCGAACAAGACTCAGCGAGATATCAGGAAATTCTGGATGATGTCTGGGAAAAAGCGGAAAGAATATACGAGCTTACCGGACGGGGTGACAATGTCGAACAGATTTATACCAGCATCAAAGCTGCAATTGATACCGCACAACCAAACACAACATTTGATGGTCTGAGTCCTCTTGATGAATGGGATGAAGAATTCAAAAAACAGGAAGACAAGCGTGCCGAATTTTTACGGCATATGATCTGGCAGAATCGGGCGCTGTATACCATCGGCCAGACACTGGAAATGCTCGCTCCACAATCAGAGCCGGAACCGATCGACAAATCTTCCGATCAGATCATCAGTGAAATTACCGGCATCCCGCTTGATGAAGCCGGTAAATTACTGGCTGAACCGACGAAGGAAAATATCGAGAAATACGCCAAAGACGGTTCGGCCTATCAATTTTTAGACACGCAGGAGAAAGCAGGAAACATCTCTTTCCCGAGCGAAGAAGCAAAGCTGGCCTATGCTTCTGCCCTTGGCCGTATCGTCGAGGTTAAAGTCCGTGAAGTTGCAGGTGGCCGGTCGATTCGCGGTGCTGCCGGCTATCTCTTGATGGGAGGCGGACAGGCCTTCGGTCATCTCAAAGGGCTGTTGGGTGATGCCATCACCGGCGAGGAAAATGCCCTCACACTGGATCAACGCACTAAACAGGGCATGGACACATTGACCAGGCAAGTCATGATCAATGTCGAAAAAGAGGTGTGGTGGTCCTTTACTTATGGTCCGAACGACCCAAGCCTGCCGGATGATTTGCGGCAGGATTTACGCGCCATCAGCAAAATCTATGGCAGAGGTGTACGTGAAGAATTCCAGAGCCTGGCCTCTGCCTATACCGGCGTGCGAACCGGGCATATCAAAATGAACGACATGGTCGCTCCGGATAGACAAACCCATGAGGCAGGCATTACACTGCACGCCACATGGGGTGGCCGCATCCACAAGGATGTAGACTGGATCGCCGATAAAACAGGAGAATTACCACCTGCTGGTGAAAAATGGTGGCAAACTGCCAGCCGCAAATCCGCCATTCGAAAAGCGTCATTGCCGGGTGGCGTGGATACGTCTATGCGTTTTCGCAATGGTCATAATGCAGCGACTGCTGCAAAACTCCGTCAAGAAAGATATGATGACGTATTCGCACGCTCACTTGCCCAGCAACATATCGGGAAAGGCCATTATTACTCTGAAGATCCAGATTTTACAGGCACGGTCGACGACATTACCGCACAATTACAAAACGGAGTGTCCAAACCGGAACTGATTGCTCGTTACATAGGCTAATTCCACCACAATTTCCGCTCCTTTTCTGAAAAAATCGGTAATCTCCCCCACAGATGGTGCAATTTTCTTTGCAGATGGGGTGTCCTGTCGCCTATAGTAATGGGTGTAAACTATCCTATATTATACGTATATACATAATGTGTGGGGAGTCCGAATCACCATGGGTGGCAAGATAAAATTTCATCTGATTGCAATTTCCAGTATCGTGCTGGTGATCATGGGAGTGTATTTCCTACAGCAATCGATGAATGCGCCGGAAGAAGTACCCGATGGCACGCCTGCTGAGGAGCGGCTTATTATCATTGCCCATGCGAACTGGGGGCTTAACTGCAACCGCTATATCGAATATCGCAACAAGCAGAATGCCCGGAAAGAGGAATTTAAACCCCGTGCACTGATCCAGGAAAACAACATGCTCTCGAAGGTTGCTCAATTCTGCAATGGTAAGAAGGTCTGTGAATTCGTTGCCGATGACAAAACCTTTGGGACAGAGCGTGTGCAATCCTGTGCCAAGCGGTTTCAGGTGGTGTATCGCTGTTTCGAATATGACCGTCCGTGGGAGATAAATGCCAACCCGCGCGAAAAAATTACCATCAACTGTAAAGACAAATAAATGACATGGAATTTATCGCGCCGTTCCCCTCGCTTTATCTTGCTAAATGGGGGTTTCTGGCACTGCTATTTGTCGGGATGCTGGTCTATGGCTGGTGGTATAAGCGCTGGCTGCATCGTATTGCGCTAACACACTCCTATGTCGAGCAGAGCCGACTGCTGCATCAACAGCTACGCATCCGCCATATGCAATGGGTTGGCACATTGTTTCTAGCATTATCGCTTACCATCTGGGTGGATTATCACCACATGTCGCTGCCGGAAAGCAAAGAGCGTCATCCTGAGTCCACCGCTGCAACTATAGCAGAAACGGCTGTCAAAGAACCTGTTACCACTGATAGGAATGATGTAACCACTTCGGCTTCTCAGAATGGCACTATCCCAAACGTTGAGCTCCAAACACCGGACTCCGAACTCACACCTCCCAGGCTGGACGATCTCAGCGATGATGACATCCTCAGCCTGTTTCAACCAACATCCTTGTCGCTGGAAGCATCCGATGGGCTCGACCAGTTAAAAAGCGATGTCGAACAGCTGCTGGTCGCCACCTATATCTTACGCCATTGCCACATGATCAGCGTCGGCGAGGACACAACGATACATCAGCGGCTATATGCCTATCTCACGTCGCAAAAGCAGGCGATTGAGGCTTTTGGCACGAATGTGGACGTGTTGGCCGATAATATTGCCGTCGCGGCGCTGGGTACATTTCAGCTGCGTTACCAGGGCCGCCCGTGTGATACACAGCAATTGCCCTCTCTGACGAGGCAGATGGAAAACTGGCTGAAAAAAACGGAAATTATCGTAAAAAATCCCTGAACCGGCGATTTTACACATTTTTTCGTCAAATTCTTCCGAAAATTAACTGCTTTTTAAGCCGATCTTTGCAATTTGTTAACCTTTTTACGCTATGCTTAAAAATAGAGCACGGATTAACTGTGCCGGTTGAATTATTAGTAAAAGGCAGGCAAGACACATGCGCACATTGATGCCCTCATTGCTGTTCGGTTCGCTGACGTTTATGGCCATTATCTGGATAAACGCGAATCACCCCGAGATGATCGACGGTGTCATGTCATCTCTGCGCAATGAGGCTATTTCCTCACAGTTGCCATCCAACAAGGAAGAGCGGGCCCGCATGGATCGTATCAATGGTCTGCTGATTTCCGAACGTAACAAAGAAGACTTACGTAACGGCCGTCCATTCTGGGATGCTGCGCCACATATGGTGGAACTGGCGTTCGGCGTCTATGCTGACGATTCGGTTGTTCGGGTAAAAAACAACACATCATATGAGTTCCAGACCTATAGTTTCGGTGCCGGGGCAGATCCGATAGTAGCGGAATTTCAGAACAGCAAGCTCGCCTGCATGCATTATCCCAACCAGCAGCAGTCCTTATGCAATGATTCACGTGTCAGCTACTACAAATCGATTCGCGATTTGAGAAAAGGTTATCCGTTTAATTTGTAAGCGTGCGAGCGGTCGTGTTTACAGCGGATTATAATAGGTTTCAGTCATGTGCGAGCATGATCAGCGTAAGCGTTCCATGATAGGTCCGCCCGTCGCGCAGCAATTCAATGTCACTGCCGAGCGCATTCATCACAATGAGCGACTGACCCGCCAGACTCAATGATCCATCATCGAGCACGTCATAGATACGTTCCATGATATCGAGCGTTTCCTTACGTCCGCCAGTCCGGCTGTAGACATGGACTATGCCGGTGATTTCCGCCCCGTTCGTCGTGGCGGTCGACCAGTCACGCTGTGTTGCATCGCCAATGACGACATAGGGATAGGCGGTGTTATCCGCCACGCGGTCATAAACACCGCTGATCATTCCCATCAACGCCGCATCTGCTATCAGCGCATCATACATACCCTGTTGAATGTGGTTCAAACTGAATCCGCTCATGTGGCTACTCCTTCTTCGGCGAGAATTTCGAGAATAATACCCTGTTCTTCAACATTGCGTACGGCGCGGATATTGAATACCCGACCGGCATAGCTGATACGGTGTTTTGCTGTCACATCATTGCGATAACGCATGACAATACGATGGGTAATGCGTTCGCTCAGCTGGAACTCATTCAGCCGTTCCACAGCCCCCGTGCGCAGCGGTAATAGTTCCGCCCATACCGTCGCAACATTGACCCAGCTTACCGTACTGCCGCCCATACCGTCCGCTGCTTCGCTTTCGGCCTGAATGGTAATACGCTGGCGCAAGCGTGACGCCAGCTCACGCGCATCACCCCAGCTTAATTTGCGGCGGAGACTCATAACCGCACCTCTTTGCCAAAGTCATAGGCCGTATCGACAAATTCCGGTGGCAAGCTGGTCATGCGGTGTTCATACAGATGGGCAATATGACGCAGGATACCCTGGCGAATGCCGGCAGGCACATCGCTCGCATTATTGCCATAGCCGGTGACATAGACAATCTCCACCTGATGTCCGATCGACACTTCGTCAAATACCAGCGTGTCTTTCGCCGCATTCAGACCATATAAACTCGTATCAATGATGGTTTCGCTGTCGTCTTCTGCGATCAACTTCACACTGGTAACCGACTGCACCGGTCCCATCGGCAATCGCGTACAGGCAGGTGCCGTCTCATCAAATGCCAGTTTCCAGCTCTGGGTGATCAGTGATTTCGCCAGATACTCCTCGGCGAATTCACGTGCTGCCACGATCATATCGGTGATCAGACTGTCATCGTCACTGCCGTCCACGCGCAGATAGTCTTTTGCCTCTGTCAGGCTGACCGATTCTGTCACCGGATCGGCGGTGCGTTCCAATAAATAATGGGTCATGGGGGTCTCCTTTTTGTTTTTCGGTGTTTTTTTATTCGTCATCCCGGCGAAAGCCGGGATCTCGTCCCGCTTGCCGTATACCCAAACAACACAGGGGTTAGCTTTTTACGTTAACCCTCCCGCTCCGGCCTCCTGGCCTCCGCGATGCTTGAAGCACGAAAAATTGATGCATTGACCATCAATTTTTCTAGTTCAAGGGCTCAGGGCTGAGCCGGACATTCTGTCCTCCCATGCCCTCACCGAATCCCGAACTTTTCTTTGCCGCTCCCTGGCGAAGAAAATACCGCGCCAACTCGTCACGCAGGTCATAACTCAGGCCTTTTTCAAACTGACGAATGGTATGACCGTCCGGCGTTCCCCGGCGGGTTTCGAACATGGTGATACGCATGGTGAAGTGGTAAGATGGTAGAGTAGTGAAACAGTGAAATGGTTATTCGTTATCCTGCGGAATGATGTTATCACCACATCACCAAGCGAAGCGATTCACCGTTTTACTATACTACCGCCTCGCGAAGTGATAGAGCACGCCAATCGATGCCGCCGCACCGGCCAGATTCGGTACCTGCCAGTTCACCGCATAGGATGCCCAGCGTTCCGCACTTTGTTCATCCATTCCGGCATTCTGCAAGACATTCTGCAACCCGCTCTGCCAAGCTATAGCCTGTTTTGGAATCACGCGGTTCAGCGCGATGATCCCGCCGAACTGGACACCGCGATCCGCTGCCACCGATACTGCCAGTTCCTTACCGGTAATATTGGGTACCTTGAACAGACGGTTGAATGCATATTGCCCGGCGAATTGTCCGGCAATGCTCATGGAGATATTCAACCCGAACAGATCGACCAGCTTGTTTGCAATATCGACGGCCTGTTCTTCCTCTGTCTGCTTATGACGCTCCTCCTTCTCCTGAGGAGGATCAATACTCGGGAGATAGCCCAGTATTTTTTCGTAATGATCCAGATGCGGTTGAATATAACGTTTGGCGAAACCGCGTTTAAAACTCTTATATTCCTTGTCGAACAATACGTCGGCGATGAGCATGCTGCCAAGACCGGTCGCGGCAATACTGGCAAATTCGGCACCGCCACGCGCAATGGAAATCCGCGTGGGAACCGACGGTTTACGTAACCTTTCTATCAGACTTGTCTCGCTACTCATCTCATCATCCAATCATCTCGCACAAGCGAATGGGACGCCAGCAGGCCGCCCCTTTAGTGCCCGAAGGGCTTAGGCTCATTGCGGAGGCCAGCAGACCGGAGCAGGAGCTTAACACCATAATACAGACACACTTTTACACCTTACTTTCAGTGTACTATGAGTTGTGCACCTCTAGTATGAAGATTAAATGACGATTGAGCTTGACTAACTGATTGAACGATCAAAACCTTTCACGCAGCATATTTGTAAAAAATCGGATTAGAACGCTAGCGAAAATGTAAAGTATTAAGTTGAGCAACGCAGTGTAGAAAACCTACATAAGTAGCGCAAACGCAAATACTTTACATTTGCAGCAAGTTATAAACCGATTTTATTGGTTGTCTGGATGTTTGGGGTCGTTCTTAGCCAGATCCGTCGTCAGTTTTTCAGCGCTTTCCGTATCGGGGATATCGACCATCAACTCATGATTAAAGCCGTAATCCTTTTCCATACGCTCTTTCACATCTTCCGGCGGCTCTCCTTCGCCAGATTCGACAATCACGCCATAATCTTCCGGATAAAACATGCCAGATTTCTGGGCTTCCATAAACTCTTCCAGCTTATCGGCGCGTACCGCCACATAAGCATAAATCGGATTGCCGTCAGGATTTTCACCGCGCACCAGTAAAATACAGACCGTTTTTTCGGCGATAATCTTTTCAGATCGACTTAAATCAGCCACAGCGTAGACCTTTTTCTAGTTACACACGCCCTAAGCTTAACGAATTTCTGACATTTTAGCAAGTGACGGGCTTTTAGCCTGCCAATTTATTAAGCAATCCGGTAGTTTATTCACTAATTGCGGCAGATGTGCCACAGGCCCCTGTTCAGGTGTTAGTTAAAGTCTTTCCTGACAACCAAACCCGTATCTTCATAAAACTGTCACATATTTCTGTATGCATTTTAAGGTAAACTGGAATAAACAAGTAAAAAGACTCGGAGAAAGCACCATGTCGGACGATATTATTTTACTCCCCGATGAATCGCATCAGGCAATGTTACGGGATGCGTTTGATTTCGAACGTGAAACAAAGAAAACATCCGGCCATATCAAAAAAGAAGACAAAAACACTCTTTCGGCCACCTTTGAAGCCGACGGCAGGAAATATTATACGGCCGGGTAATTACGCTGCTTGCGATAAACGGGCTTTTTTAACGCGTTTAAATACACGAACAGATTTTACTTCATTCTTAATTTGTTTGTGCTTGGTAGCGATATTGTAATTCCTTTGTAAGTTAAGCCAGAATTCCGGAGTGGTATCAAATGCTTTCGCCAGTTTATGTGCCATCATCATAGATACTCCGGAACGACCGCTGGTAATATTACTTATAGTAGCAGGCGACACACCTAGCCTGTGCGCCAATTCCGCTGACGTGATCTCAAGGGGTTTCAAATAAAGGTTATTAAGAATTGTCCCCGGATGCTTTGGCTTTTTCATCATGGCTACATTTTTTTCAGCAATATTTCATATAATTCATTATAGAGAAAAAATCATCTCCTATAAAGTTTAATGGTAATCTTCATAGTTTAAATCTGTTGCTTCGCCATCAACAAATATAAATGTCACCCTCCAATTTGCCCTTACAGTGATAGCCCACTCTCCTTCACGATTTCCTTTCAACGGATGCAGATCGAACCCAGGAGCTGCGCAATCTTTAATTTTTGTCGCCGCATCCAAGACCGTCAAAATCTCTTGCAACTTATATGCATGCTTAGGATTAACACCTTTACTACTGTTGCTGGTATAAAGGGCCTTTAAACCTTTATGTTTAATTTTACCTATCACATGCCTGTCATGACAAGCATATATGAAAAGAGCAACAAAAAACCAGGGACGCATTGCGTGATGCAACACGCCCCTGTAGGCAATGGAAGGGAGAGAGTTATATGTGAGAAGAGAGAAGAGGCTAGAAAATAGAGGCTAGGGATTTTACGCGCTAAAGGCGCGCAGGATATTTCGTTTGCAAAACAAACACATTCTTCATTCCCTAGCCTTTAACCTTTTATCTCTATTCTCTAACCTAAGCTGCTAGTTTCAGCAGTTTGATCGCTTCAGAGTTGACGACTTCACCGCCGACGCGTTTAACCGTATAGAATTTCACATACGGCTTATCGGTAAACGGATCGCGCAACACCTGAATGCCAACACGGTCAACGATCAGATAGGCACGTTTGAAATCACCGATGGCGACCGATAGGCTATCCGCCGCTGCCACCGGCATATCCGCTGCGGCCTTGACCGGAACACCCAGCAGCGTATCCGGCGTACCGGCAGCGAGGCCGGGTTGCCACAGATACTGATCGGTGGTGGATTCCTTCAACAACCGCACCACCTGAATGCTTGCACGATTCATCAGGAAGGTCGCGTTTTTGGCATATTCATCCTTCAGACCGTAATAGAGATTAATCAGGCCATCGGCGGTGATGACCGCTGACGTACCGGAATTAATCTGCTCGATCTGGCCAAAGCTCGTACCGGCGGTATAACTCAGGATGCCGGTCGGTTTGCCTGATCCGTCACCGGCGATGAAAGCGGTGGCTTCGAGCGTTGCGAATTTCTCGGCCACTTTTTCGGCCAGCCACGCTTCGACATCGATGCTAGCATCATCGATCAGCTTTTGCGTTGCTTTCGGAATCGCATACATTTCATGCGTCGGAATGGTGTTTTTACCGATCTGATGCGTGGTCGTATCAGTCCGCGCCGCGGTTTCCGCCACCCAGTCCGCACCGGGCTGTTCGGTGTCTTCGATCACATCGAGGGAGTCGGTGGAGATGGTCTGTACCGATGCCAGCTCGCGCATGGGAGAGCTTTCATTGACGAGGCGCACAATGGTTTCCGACATTTCCGGCGTGACCAGATAACCGCCATCAGCCGGTGTACCGACGCTCAGCGCCTTGGTGTGTACTTGCTCGAGTCCGGCATCCATGCCTTTGCGCAGATAATTCCGGAAAGCCGCTTTATATTCATCGGCAATCTCACCGTTGACCGGCGTACCGGCCAGTTCGGTACCAGGGCGCGCATTGGCGGTTTCCATCTTATCCAGACGCGATTTCTGATTATCAATCGCCTCATTGATCTTGGCCAGATGCTCCAAATAGAGCGGGTCGGCCGAACCCTTTTTCTCAAGCTCGGCAAGCCGGGCATCATTGACCTGCTTCATGGTTTCCCATGCATTGCCGATCTGGTTCACCTTGTCAGTGATATCGCGTAACGAAGTCATAAAAAGTTCCTTCTTTTGGTTGGTTAATAGAGAAAATAAATTCGTGGGTTTCGATGCGCATGACAATCCTGTGACATTTCATACCCACCCTTAGCCTTACGGTTGCATTTTGCAGCGCAGCATGTTAAAAGATTAACTAAATTTTAACTCTTTTTTAACCTTTTGCCCAATGGGATTCAGATAATGCAGGCAGTATCATGACTAATATTATCCATGACTCTCTACGCTTTGATTATGGCCTGTCGCGCAATGCGCCGGAGGAGGTGATACGTTATTCGCTGAACACCGGGCTGTTCGAAGACGCATTTAACTTTGTTGACGGCACGGATGACAATGATCAACTCACCATTGAAACCGTAGATGAATGGATGTTCGGCTTTGACGGTGATGATACGCTTCACGGTACCAGCAGTTCCGGCGACTACATTGTATCACCACGCATGGTCGGGGGTGAAGGCCGCGATACATTTGTTATCTATGACCGTCCAAATGCTCACTATCGATACACCGACGCAGATATCGCCGATTTTCAGGTCGGGCTGGACAAGATCAATCTGGCGAATTTCTCAACACTTGCCTCCATGCACCAGCTCAGTATCAACACATATACCCAGCGTGCGTTGTACGATACAGATCTGGTTACCTTCCGCATTACCGAAATGTTCAGTATCAATAGCGGACTAACATTGCGCGTTATCAATCTGGCCAGCGAGCGTGCACTGAATGACAGTGATTTTATCTTCGCCTGGCAGAATGCGAATGTACCTCCTCTGCCAGTCATCGAAACGCCGGAACCTCTTCCCGAACCGGCTCCTGAACCAGAGCCGGGACCAACCTTAGAACCGGCACCTCAACCCTCTGCTCCTGATGTGATAAATTTCGTCCCTGATGAAACCATATATGGCTCCGAGGGTGCCGATGTCATTCGTGGCAACAATCACCGCGATCTGATTTACGGTGGTCGCTCGCAATCCGATCCGGACGATGTGGGAGACACGATCATCGGCGGTACGGATGATGATTTGATCTATGCCAATGGCGGTGATGACCTTGTCTATGGTGGTGTGAATGCATCCAATACTGCTTCCGATGGAAATGACATTGCCTATGGCGGACTTGGCAATGATACTCTTTACGGTGGTGGTCAGAATGACACTCTTTACGGTGGCGGAAACCGCTATGCACCGGATGATCAGGACGATAAAATATATGGTGGTAATGATAATGATGAACTTTATGGCAATGGCGGCAATGACACGCTCTACGCCGGCTTAGGCAATGACTGGCTGCATGGCGGCTATGGAGATGACACCTATTATTTCAATGCCACCGACAACAGCAATGTGATTGCTCATTTCGAAGGCGCAGGTGAATTCGGCGGTGATGTAATCGCGTTTAACATTAGCAATATCGCCTATGACAACATTATCAGCGTCATGACACAGCAAGGGGGAGATACCGTCATCACCCTTTCAAACCTCAGCAGTAGTTTCAATACAGCGGTTCGCATTGAAGATGTCACGCCGACACAATTCACTGCCGATGATATTTTGATCGTATAACCACTATAAACCAATCACCAACTGCTCCAGTCGCTCCAGCGCATGACATAGTGCAGCTATTTCCCGCGCATCCATCATGTCATCCTGAACTCGTTTCAGGACCTTTTCATTCTCTCCCTTCACCACCGTCACCTGCGCAGCATGATTCGCCGGAAAGGTCACCAGGCTTACTTCGACCAGCTCCAGTTTTGACAGTTTGCGCACGCCCGAATCCGGATCCATATGATACCGCGTCGGCGAGTAGCCGATGCTGAGTCCCTGCACGACGCCCTTTTTAAGCAGCGCGTAGGCTTCCCGCGCACGGGCCACTTCAAGCATGAGTTTACCTTCGACATACAACCCGTTTTCATCTTCGAACATCACGGTGAAATAGCCAATCGGCTGGGTCATGTCATGCTGCCACAGCAGCTTGATCTGATCGACCCGCCGGCGGATCGATTCACGGAATGCGCCACGCAGCACGATATCACGTTGGTTATCGACGACGTCAAACACGCTCGCATAACCGGCAAAATAACCGTCCTCATCGAGCGATTTAACCTCGAAATCAGCCGATAGCTGTTTTTGCGGCAGCATGCTTGGCGTCACCTTTTTTTCATAGATAGGTTGAATCATTTTATCCCTCAAAATAAAATAGTGTGATACATATCGGCGCCAGGAGGCGCCGCTCTTTAGTGTGCGAAGCGCTCAGGCCCATTGCACGCGCTCGAGTTGCTGGCTGAGGCTACAACGAGAGCGGATAACAGCCAGCAGGCCGTAGCAGGGGCTTAACGCATACACAAACTGTCATCCAACTGTCATCAAGCTGACATCTTTATAGATTAAAATGACATCATGAGTAATTCTGACGATACGATTGTTCTTCTTGGTGCACCCGTTAACTACCTCAGGACATTCTATGGTCTTTCAGAAGAACTGAGAGAAAACATCCTCGTACGAAACGCCTGCAGAGAAGCGTATGACGGCAAGCTGAAAACCATTAAAGAAATTGAGAACTACCGGGAACACCCTACTGATCAACGCTCCAGGCTCCATACCCTGGTAAAGGAATTTGGCGAACTGGATAGTGATAATCCGCCAAAACTCGATTTCATCGGTATTCCTTTCTTTGCAGGTGGAGTGCTGGAATCCGTAAAACTCAAAGCCAATTTTACCGGAGGGATGATCAGTAGCTCTCATCAATGGAACAATGTTACCGCCAGTGAATCCACCTTTGTGTACACGGGAATACACCCTTCTAAGATTTTCGGCGGTACCTTTGCCGGTGCCGATATGAGAGGTAGCAAGTGGATAAATAATGAGATTACAGGCACCGATTTTACCAACGCCAAGCTTGATGGTGCGGAGTTCAATGGTGTCAAATTTGAAGGTAAAAAAGACGGTACGTTCGTATCATTCAGGAATGTTAATTTAGCCAACACAAAATTTACAGGCAAGTGCTCATTCAAGAATGTCGATTTTATCGGTGCCACGTTTGGGGAAGAAACCTTTTCCTCCGCAAATATCGAGGTTGATAATTCATGTATATTTGGTGAGACTCCCGAAGCGGACCGTGCCGTGCGTGAAAGGCTTGGTTTCCCTAAATCTTCCGAAACAAAAGCCGCAAACACGGAAACAAAAACAGCAACAACGGTAGCGGTCCCGACTCCACCTGAACAGCCGCAAGGAAAGATAGTGACATTTCCCAACAACGGCGCCGAAGGAAACGGTACCAAATTTCCAAAACAGAATGAACCAGCTCGGGGCAGCGTTAGCATGCTCCCTATTCCCGGGAACGTGCTTGCGAACACACTTGATCTGCCCCAAGGCGTTATGGAGGATGAGTTTGTCAGGGAAGCGGCAGCAGAGCTACTTGAGCGGCATCGGGATGGTACACCAAAACTGCTCAGCATTCCTGGTGTCAGCCATATCGTAAAGAACAAAGAACCTACCGCTGATGATATTGTAGCAGATTCCATCCATCACCGAACGCCTCAGGCGTTGTACGATATATTAACGAGTGATGACTATACCCGCCCGGCAAAGGATGTGGAAGATGAATCCCCGGCAGAGGAAACGCCTCTCAAGCTTGACCTTATCAACCTTCATTTTAAGGGCAAAAACCCCATGCTGAATCAGGAGGATGAGGCAAATCGCAATAATATCCGGAACCGTCACATTCGCATCAATGCGACCAAATCTGTTTTTGACAACAAAGAGTTCGACCACTGTGAGTTCGACGGATCCACTCTTGTTGCCGCTACCATAAACAAGGGCTGCATACGGGATAGTCGTCTTACCTCCATCGATGCCCGCGCTGCACAGTTTAACGATGTCATGCTCGCGCGTAATCTGTTCTCGCAATCGTTACTGGATGGCAGCACATTCAAAGACTGTGAATTGTATAATACCCATTTCCAAAAAGGTACATCACTGAGCAAGAGTAAATTTACCGAAGATACCAAACTGATCCAATGCCAGTTTGATCAAACCCCGCTGACCAATGCCTGGTTTCATGGCACGCTCATTAATCGCTGTTCTTTCACTGATATCCATCCCAACTATAACAAAGACTGGGGAATGAAGAGCGCCACATTTACACGTGCTATCATTCAGGACAGCACATTCAAAAAATGCTACATGACGGATAATCGATTCAACTCCTCCACACTGGAGAATGTCGTTTTTGAAGACTGTCCGATGGGAGGTACCGAATTCATCAACACCACATTCAAAAATGTCGATTTCCGCGGTGCGACAGGTTTGGCTGCGGAGAGTTTTAGCTGCTATTGTACCCTTAACGAAGACTGCCAGTTTCCGCCGGAGCTGGAAGAAGCGCTGATCAAGACGGGCAAGCTAAAACGGCCAGAGCAGCAGCAGGAAGATCAGGCGAAACCGGAAGATCCACCGTCTGCTGAACCCTCCGGACCCAGACCGAAGGCAAAACGTTACGGTCACATGCAGAACGAGGACAAGAAAATACCTCTCATTGGCCCTGACTGCGAAAAAACTCTGCGTAAGATACAGGATGACAAGGGCTCTCCTCAGTCAGAAGTGTCTGACGTCGAAGAGGGTGACAAGGTAGTCAAACTGCATTCTAACAAAGACAAGGGTGAGCCGCCAACACACAAATAATATGATGACAGGACAACCGGGACACGCAGCCTGAGGCTCTTGATTAGCGTTCCGATCCCCCCTGATTTCGGCGAAGGTACGATGGCCGATTTAAATCGACGGGCCACCTTTCTTTTCTGCTGATTTTTTGCAGACCTCGTTTGCTTTATGGGCCATTTCACTTCCTACACTAAATACAGTAACTTCCTTTTCATCCTTCTTACGAACCTTCGAGCTTTTTCCTTTGACACTATCACCACTGACACATATGCCTTCAGCCCTACCTATTGTAATGTTAAATTCATCATACTCAGAGTTATTTATTACAGCCCTCAGAGAGGAAATATTGGGAAACGGATCATTCCACTCTTGTGTACTTTTCTGACAAGCTTCATTTACTTTATTGAGAAATTCAGATATTCCTTCAGTTCCCTTAGGCAGATTAAATTTAGGGGTTACACCTCCATTCGTACAGATGCTTTGCCCCATCTTTAAATCATCTTTACCTTGTTCGTATATATGAATTTTCGCATCTGTCATGATGTTATCTCCCTTGTTTGTTTATATATTATCTATTATTAGCAGGACAATATGACCGTTTGATGACCATTGTATGACAGCTTTATGAATCATGCACTTCCCGTTTCATCCCGACCATGGCGCGTTTTTCGTCATCGCTCAGGAAATCGGCGTCTTTGGCACGTTCCCACAGATGATCGCGACGCAGGCTCAGTGCCGGTATGTTATCCAGATCGGCCGTCAGCCGAAGTTCATTACCGAACATCGGCGCCAGCCAGCCATTGAGCGCATCGGTCACCTGGCCGAGCAGCGGAATCACCGTCTGCTCCCACAGCGCCAGCCGTGCTTCGGCGAGGTTTGCATAGGTATTATCGCCCGGAATACCGAGCAATTGCGGCGGCACGCCGAAGGCCAGCGCAATATCTCTGGCGCTCGAATGTTTAGCGTCAATAAAATCCATATCCTTAGGGCTCAGGCTCATTTCCTTCCAGTCGAGTCCACCTTCGAGCAATAACGGCCGTCCGGCATTTTCCGGACCGGAAAACTGCGCATCAACCTGGTCTTTCACGCGCGCATATTGTTCTTCACTCAGACGTCCGCCCTGCTCTTTCATATTCACCACCAGCGCACCGGACGGCCGCGCTCCGTTTTGCAGCAATGCCTGATTCCAGGCGCCTGCCTGATTATGCTGATCGATCGAATAGGCCGCCGCTTCTACGGCGGATAATCCATACCAGTCATCCAGCGGGTGGAACTGTTTCAGATGCAGAATGCGTGACTGGCCTGTCAAGCGATCGACCGGGAAATCGGTGACCTGATCACCTACCGCGTAACGATAGCCTTTGGGCATGCCCGCCTTGCCGGCGATCACCTGCACGCGGTCCGGGCGTAGCGCATACAGCTCCAGCGGCGCATCGCCTTTCGGTCCGACGGCCTGAATAAAGGCATTGCCGGAGATCAGTTGATAGGCATACAGCGCGTTGAAAAACTCTGCGCGTCCCTGCAGCGGATTCGGCCTGCGGATCAACCGCATCAACGGGTGAGGCGCTTCTGCAGTATTAAGTTTGAACGACACACTGGCCGCTGCGGTGGCAATCATATCAATCGCACGATGGGCCACCACATTTTTGCGGTAGGCTTCATCGGCGAATTTCACGTAATCACGCCGCATCCATACCGGTTTGCCCGGCTGTTGCAGCATGCTTTGCGCGCCCAGCAGAAAGGAGGGGAAAATGGAGGATTTCGTGCTCGAGCGGTCGGCTGAGGCCGGAGCGAGAGCGGAAGATCCCGTGCTCGAGCGGTCGGCGGAGGGCGAAGCGACGGCGGAAGATGATTTTTCGCTTGTCAATCCCTCTTGATTATTCGCGCCGAACAAACGCGCCAACATGCCATGTCTGCGTACCATAGAAATACCTCATTGATTAGTGAGTGTTAGTGGGTGGGTGTTAATGGTTGTCATCCCGTGGAGCCGGTGAGTAAACCGGTGAGCACGGGATCCATCTATCCACGGGAGCATATGTTTCTGAGGCGATTCAGGAGAATCGCCGGATGGTGCCTATGCTCGAGCGGTCGGCTGAGGCCGGAGCGAGAGCGGAAGGTCCTGTGCTCGAGCGCTCGGCTGTGCATGAGTCGTTGGCTGAGGCCACGACGAATGCGGATGACTTGTCCGGCGCGAGAGCGAAAGAAGCGATCAGAGCGACGGTGAAATCTCACCCAATTTCTTGACCCTACATTTATGTTTATACGCCCCTGTTCCACCCTCCGGAAGTCATAAAATGTAAAAAAATGACACACGGATGCAGAAAAATATTGAACTTCTTGTTTTTTAATAATAAATTGTATAAACGTAATGGGCTACTTCGTCGCGGGATGACAGCTTCACATTTTCTTAAGAAAAATGCGCTATCGTCATAAAACCGTCACATTTTTTTAGTAAGATGAGGATGGGAGAAATATAAATGCGGACCATCCGCACATAACAAGAAATTAGGGAAGTAAATTAGTGTCAACGAGAAGCAGTATAAATTTAGTGCTTGAGGCTGCAAAAGGCAAAAGTGTGTCTCTAGGCTTACCGGATGATGCCAATGTCTTGGATGCTGCCAGCCGGTTAGGGGAACAGCTCGCAAGAATTAACCCACGCCATCCATCGCATCGTGCTGGCGACCCTAATATTAGACCGGGAAAACTTTCTAAAGAGGCTTATACCGAAGCCAGAGAGATTGGTGGTCAAATAGCACGTGCTAATGAACAGATAACTGAAACACAAGCCGGTGAAAATATGCCTGCCAACAAAGGCGGAGAGCGTACTATTAGCTGATTCCTGTCCTCTTATAACCCTACACTTCTAACAACTATCAACTAAAGACTAAAAACTAACCACTAAACTCCGGACTTCGGGTTTCAGACGCCAGCTCTTGCATGTCCGCCTCTTTCACATCCACCTGCGCCGTGGGCTTCTCAGCCATGCGCCCGGGCGAAACGTTACCCAGTTCCCACTCTTCGTCATAATGGTCCAGCACGCCTTGGCCACGTAGCTGGCGTTTAAGTTCATCCTTCAATTCCTGATTTTTCTCCTGTAAATCCGTCACTTCCTGTTGAAGCCGCTTGACCTGCCGTTTGCCGTCTTTGACTTCCTGCGTCACGCGGCGTGCAGCCATGAAAAAGGCAGCCACTGCAGCCATGGCACCCAACACTTTGCCTTTCATACCGGTATGGCGCTGATGTTCCGCATGATACTTCTCCTTGCGGAAATCGCCCAATTCACCGATCAAATGGCCGATATAATAAGCGGGGACGCCAAACAGCAACCCGCGTGCCAGCGCGCTCAGCGACTCCGACGACCCGCGATAAGGCTCTTTCGCCAGCAGGGTGGCATCTTTTCCCTTATCATGCAGAATGGCGTTCAGTTCATCCTGACGCGCCTGATCGCCGGCTGAAATAGGCTCATACTGTGTTTTCCGTGTTGCCACACCTGCACTCCGGTTACATTTTTACTCATTATCAGTGTAACAGGATTAGAATCATTTTAAGTGAAGATTTGATGACGACTTTCGCGCCGGTTTTCGACTGCTGACAATTGGTGACTAACCTGCTAAACTCACCTGCAATATAATAAAAAATTCTAAAGGGAGTAGCGGTCACCGTGCCGAGTATCGTAATAAACCAGATGGTCGAGGAGGAAGTGCCTCAGGGCGGCACTATCTGTTTTGCCTATCCAAAGGATATGAATTACGGGCATTTCTGGGGATCCAGCCGCCATATTATTTCATTCGGAGCAATTGTCTGCCGTTCTCCGCGCGACTTCATGGTGTTGTTCCACCCCAATCAGATTGAAGTTCACTGGCATAAGCAAGAGCCAATTCCGGAAAACACCCTGCTCAATATCCAGCTGGAGGAAGTCGGCGGCAATATCCATGTCAATCCCGAACTTGGGTATCCCATTCACAATGTATTGCGTTCCGAGATGTATCTGGTCGATCTGGGCAGCCCCAAGGCTGCCAGTCCGGTCTTTTATATCGAGCCACGCATTATTGGTGGGCCGGAAAAGCTGATACCGCTACATTCGGGCGACGCCACATCTCGCAATGTCACGGTTTTGTGTGAAGGTGATGCCAGCAAATGTGAGTTCCGTATTTACGGAAAAGGCCCTTACGACCGCCCGATGATGGAATATATCCCGGGCGTCCAATATGGGATGGCCGAAGGCCAAAAAGCCTTCAACTCAGTAGAAGCGATCATCACCACCGCGGCCTGCGGCGGCAGGATCAGCATTGGGACCGGCAATCGTCTGGGCTTTCCGGTCTTCATTCCCGGCAGCGGGTTTATTTTCCGTTACATGGTCGATGGCAAAGGTGTCATCGGAGCCGAACTGGTACCGGGATATATGAATAAACCTAATCCCTATTGCGGTGATCTGCGCGGGACGTTCAAACCACCGGAAGATATCGAACTGAACGGCAAACGCAATTTGCAGGTGCTGGTGTCGCTGTTCAATATTGATCATATCGGCCATCAGGATGTGTATCAGGATCCGGAAGAAGCCTTTACAGAGTTGGCCGGCTCACTCGAGCAGGAACTAGAGCCGCCGGACTATGTCCGCATTCCGGATGAAGCAGATACGGTAGCCGGCGCTGCGCCTGCAATGCCTGCTGATGCGGTGCCTCCCACGGCACCCGTGCCACCCCCGCCGGTATCGCAAGAACACGCTGTATCACCAGAATCGCCAGCAATGCCGGATACTCCTGCACCGGCTCCGGTGCCGCCAGTACCGGCAGCGCCACCCGCCGAAACAGCGCCTCCTCTCCCTCTGATGGAGACACCGATGGCAAGCGATATCGACACGGCCAACTCCCCATCACCTCACACACAGAGTGCAATGAATTCTGCGCGCGATAACCTTGATGCGCTAAGCGGCAAAGCCAAAGAAAATCTGGATGCCATCGGTGACAAAGCAAAAGAAAAAATGAAGGGACTATTCTCCAAAATAGGCAAAGGGAAAAAGTCGGAAGATGATCTGCCACCGCCACCACCTGCGATGGCGGATCATGCCTTCTCTCCCTTTTCCATTCCGGAAAATCAGCCTCAGCCGGCTCCACCGGTGGCGGAACCGCCTGTACCACCAGCACCGCCACCACAAGAACAACCTGCGCCACCACCTCTATCACCACCGAAAGACACATTGCAGACACAGATAGACCCGCATGCCCCCATTCCGCCATCGGCCATTCCGCCCGATTATGCGCCGGAAGCAACGTCTCCACCGCCTCCGCCATCCTTTCCACCATCTGAGCCGGAACGTCCTGAACCACAGCCAACCTATTTCGTGCCGGAGCGGTCGGCTGAGGCCGGAGCGACGGCGGATAACCCCGTACCGGAGCGGTCGGATGTGCAGGAGTCGTTGGCTGAGGCCTCGATGGATGCGGATAACCAGGCCGGAGCTACTAACTCCGTGCCGGAGGCACAAACACCAGAGACACCGCCTGCGTCTGCTGAACCACCACCTGCCGAGCCGCCAGCCGCACCACCGTCGGTGCCGGAAACAGTGCCGCCGGAACCGATACAAGAAACGGTGCCGCTACCTCCTGTGTACGAGCAATCAAACGCGCAAGAGTCGTTGGCTAAGGCCACGACGGATGCCAATAATCCAGCACCGGAGGAACCTGCTCCTCCAGCAACGGAACCTGTTTCACCACCGACGGAGCTGGCCCCACCTCCTGCCGCCCTTCCCGCGCCACCGGAACCGACGCCTGAATTCAATCCGGAACCGCAGCCGGAAGAAATGGAGAATGAAGAAGAGGATGAAGAAGACACCGTTTTTGCCGAATCGCATGATGACAACGTATGGAATCAGCCGCCAGAGGCGCCCGTAACGGGCACGAATGCCCCGAAAGAACAGCTCAAAACACCTGCACCACCTTCCCCGCCAGTACCACCACCAGCAGTCGACAAGATGGGTAATCTACCTATCACCGAATCGCATGATGATGATGTATGGAACCAGCCTGTGCCGGAGCGGTCGGCTGAGGCCGGAGCGACGGCGGATAGTTCTGTACCGGAGCGGTCGGCTGAGGCCGGAGCAACGGCGAAAAATTCTGTGCCGGAGCGGTCGGCCGTGCAGGAGTCGTTGGCCGGGGCCACGACGAATGCGGATCACCAGGCCGGAGCGACGGCGGATACTCAACCACCGACACCACCGGCACCGGCAGAGCAACCATCGCCGGTACCGCAGCCAGTAGAGCAGACACCACCTCCACCACCCGCGCCGGAGCCCGTGCCTGAACCGTCTTTTCCACCTCCGCCTCAGCCACCAGCACCGCAATCGGCCGCACCGCCTCCTACACAGGAGGCCGCACCAATACCTGCACCACCTGTTGAACCACCACCAGCACCACAGCCCGTACAGGAAGCACCACCACCTCCTCCACCCGCGCCGGAGTCACAGACGAGTGAACTACCGCCATCGACCCTGCCGCAAGGTATTATGGATACGGAAGACCAGCCGAATTATTTTGAATATATTGATGAACGCGCTGGGCAGGAGGCAGGAAATGCGGAGGAAACCAAACCAAAAGGGTTTAGCGCCGCGCCGCCCAACCGTCCGGCCTTCGGCTCCATCCCGCCTAAAGACGAGGAGTAATGGTTACCTGTTAAAAAAAGAGCCTTGATTTCTCATGATTTGTTCAATGCCTTGTATTCTGCTGCGATATGCCTCCATACAGTCATTGGCCACACGATCTGCGGCACCCATATCGCCATGCTTATGCAATTCGTTCAGATCCAACGTCAGATTCACATTAATTTCAGAGAGATGTAACATGCCCTGCTTGTCCTGCAACCAGTCTACACCGGCAATTCCAACCCCTGTAAGATCGTAAAAATGTTTCGCCATACGCTCCACACGCGCTTTATTTTCCGGCGTTAAATCGTTATCGAGATCGACAGGCGCGATACTGCCGCCCTGCGCATAATTCGCCAGCCATGATCCCTCTTTTGGATAACGCAAATAGGCCCCAACGCATTTTCCATGCGAGATCACAACACGCATGTCACCCTTGTTCGGTTCCAGCCATTTCATGGCCAGCATCGACCGGTCAGGAAAAGAAAAGTCATCAAACGGTTCAATCTTTGACGACTGCTCATGCGAAGATTTCTCATCATATTCAATAAGAAACGCTCCGTTTTCCTTTTCTTTGAAGATGCGGTAAACCGCCTTGCCGGCAATACTTCTTGGATCCTTAAGCACGACTTGGTCGAATCCGTGCTGCTGCATAAACTGTTTCACGTCCTCGACAGATTCTACCCTGGCACTCGTTGTACACAATCTTTCTCCACCAGAACGTTGTGCCATTTTTTTGTCAATCTCAGGAAGGTTGGCTTTGTTTTTGGCACGCAAAGCTCTGGAAGGCGGGCTGACAAAATAAAGTTCCGGATGTCTTCTTGCGATATACCGGTCAATCATTGACAGATTAGTACCTGAAACGCACATATCCACCTGATCGGTAGATAATGTCTCTGGCGGACACGATTTCATGTGCTCTTTAAGCTTTACTCCAAGTGCTTCACCATCACGTGACGGGCCATGCTCTCTTTTCAGCATATCTGTCAGATCATACGCATCGAATAAAAAAGAAACGCCTTGTACATTATACCCATACCCATGATTCCGGGCAGCATCATAGTCTTTCTCATCCTCTAGCAACATTTCATAATTCTTTGATGCCGATTCAGGTTGAAAAGAAGCAAAATACAAACGCTCACAATCCGGATGATTGGCCAGGGCTTCCAACAACAGCGGTTCATGGACCCGGTCCATGCACCCTGTCACCATAATCGTGGCTTTCTTCGGTGCCTCTTCAGGCGTCTGCCGTACCCGTGCCTGCCACGAGGTATCTCCTGGTTCATTCAGCATAATACTGTCTATTATAATCCCATAAAAACAATGAGATATGACAGTTTCATGAAGTTATGTCGCTGCTACAGCCGCCGTATTTGAAGCCCGTCATACTCGCGTTCGCGCGCCCAGTTCAGATATTGTGACAATGCATCGACCTGATCGTCATGCGCACCGTTTGGAAAAGCGAGGATTTCCTGTTCAAATTCTGCCAACCAGCCGGCAAATGTCGGCAGTGCCACCTGTCCGGCTTCGATCATCGGGGTCACAGCGGCAAAACGGGTCACCTTATCGCCACGCGGCATCACCGGAATAATCGGCAATGTCGTCTCACGTCTTACATCCTGAATGAGCGACTGACCCGATGCCTTATCTTCGATCAGAATGCCTTCCGGGCGAAATTGTTCGGCCAGTGCAATCACCTGGCGTTTTAATTCCGGATATTCCACCCGCCCGCGCCAGACGTGAATGATCTGATGCACCCTCCCCCGGCGCTGTGAGTTTTTCCCCTCCTCAGAGAGAAGAGAAGAGAGAGAGGCTGAATTCCGGATTCTAACCACCACACACGCACTGTAATCCCGTCCCGCGCCAGCCTTAATTGCAGTATCCCAGCTTTGAATGATGGTCATAAAACGTTAACCTTTTATTAGAGTTTATATGTCATGGTGACAAAGGAGAAATAGGTAAAATTGTACCTGATGTTCGGAGGATAAGGTGGCTGACGAAATCCCTGTGCCAAGACGCAGACCTCAAAAAGATAGAGACGGACTGAACGAGCTCTTTAAAAATCTGCCTACACCAGAAGAGCTTGCAACACTAAGAAAAATAGGAGAATGGCAAGGCATTATGCGGGAAGCCGGGCAATCAGGCTGGGAAAGTGTCATGCCTATCTACAAGGACAATTTAAAAGCATTTCGCAAGATGGTGAATGATCCGGAAACATTAAGAAATAACGCATTAATCGACCGCTTTGGGACAGATGAGAAAGCCAAAGAAGTGTTGGGCAACACGCTGAAAAAATTTGAAAGTGCAATGGCACTTGGCGAAGCGTTTTCAAAAGCCAAAAAAGAAGCACTCAACGCCAACGATATTAAATCATTCAAAGGGGCCTTTAATCAGATGTATTCGACCAGGGACGCATTTACAGAAGCAATCGGAGAAGTGAATAGCGACCTGGACACTCTCCCTAGCTCGCTACATAAACTTTTACCTCATTCTCCCGGCGATATTAATGATAGAGGTATAACACGAGATTATGGACACCAAAAGACTATCGAAAAAGAACTGAAAACGCTATTGGACAAGGAAATAATTGAAGAACACATACGTACCGCACCTGCACAAAAAGCGGATATTGGAGAACCGGATCACGGCCTGCCGGACTCTGCGCGAAATGTCGCGGACAAGGGAAAAGGCAGCCCTCAGATAGGCTAATACTTCAACGCGCCACTGGTAACGCGTAACACACTCAAAACCGCCCAAACCATTCCAACTTGATCATCCCGCCTTCCTGCGGCAGGGGCTGCTGCTGGTATTGCGCGGCGAAGGCGGCGCTGCCAAGATCGCATTTGGCGCGTTCGATCAATGCCGCGTCTTCGCGCGCGGGATGCAGCAACTCTCCGGCGTGGCGCCGATACGTGCCCCACGCTTCCTCTTCGCTCGCAATCGCCGGAAGTTTGAGCCATTCCCATCCGCCTTTTTTGAGCAGATGGCCGGCGACATCCTCCTCATGCAACCGCTGCATCACCACCACCATCACCCCGCGTTTTTTGTCATCCAGCCGTGTTGAGAAAGTATGGTCGAACCAGTCATTAACAAACCGGCGCGTGATCACGCTGGAGGCATGGAGCGGGTTCATCACGTCATCGGCAATCAGCACATTGCCGCCCTCGCCCGTCGCCGTGCCGAAGATGGATGTCGCCATGCGCATGCCGCGCGTCGTGGTCACGAATTTATGTTTTTCATTCTGATCACGGCTCAGCTGCGTGTCGGGGAACAGCGTGCGATACCAGTGTGACTGCATGACCAGCCGGCAATCCATCGAATGTTTATTGGCCAGTGACTGTGCATAGCTTGCCGCCATGATCCGTTGCCCCGGGTCCTGGCCCAACAGCCAGGCCGGCCATGCGACGGACACAATAAGCGACTTCAGCGAGCGCGGTGGCAGATTGATCACCAGCCGTGTCATTTCTCCCCGCTCGCATGCTGAGAGATATTCTGCAATCAGTTCAATATGCCAGTTCGGCAGGTAGGTCTGTCCCGGGCAGGCGGTCGCAAAGACCTTCTCGATAAATGCTTTGAAATCGATACGCAGGTAGGCTTCATGAATAGGAGGCATAATAATATTCCAAACATTGAGCAAATGGCAGAGTGAAATGCGAAAAAACTAATCTTCACAGAACTGTCACACTATGTTTATGACGATTGTGTTACAGTAAAAAAATCAATAAGAGAGTCATTCGCGATCAGGGGCCTTTAAACGAATAAAAGCATACAACCCGCGGCATGGCATGACTCAGAAGAAATCGTTACTACCCCATATCAACATTCACATCCATATCGGTGACGGAAAGTCTTCATCTGCTCCGTCCACGGCGGTTCATGTCAACGAGCTAGTGCATAACGGCCATCCCTTACCGCATGTTGAGCTGAAAGAACCCGATGACGGCAAGCCGGTTGAGTCATTCGCTTCCGATGTTGCGATGATTACGGTGAAGTTACCCAAAGTCCGCGCACCCGATCTGTTGCATGCTTTCAAAACCAATCACCTGTTTGAAACGCCGGATGAGCAGATGCAGGCCGCTTATATGCGTCATACCTTGCATCAGACCATGGATGACATGCTTAATCAGACCTTTGGAAGAGCGTTCGCACCGGATTATCCTGTGCCAGAGCGGTCGGCCGGGGCCGGAGCGATGGCGAAAAATTCCGTGCCGGAGCGGTCGCGTTTGCGAAATGCTGACCAGGCATTGAGCAAGTGGCGGAGCGACGGCGAAAAAAATGATTCCCATCATAACGACACCCTGCACGCCATTTACAAAACCGTGCATCAGGCGATGGTCGAGATTCTGCGCGGTATCTCCTTATTGCGCATTCCGCCGGATGACCTGTTTCATCTGCAGGATGCGCTACGTGATCATGCGGTGATGGCATCGGGCCATACCGACGCCAGCGGCAAACTCTGTACCAATACGCTGAAGCGCCATATTCTGAAAGACCCGCGCGTGCAGAAATTCCGCGAGAAGCATGACCCGCGTCATGCCCATTCATCCAACATGGACTATCATCCCGACACCGGCATGCCGTCACGCACCGTGCTCGCCGCCACTTGCCACAGCCACGGCCGTTCGCATGCGCATGGTACTTTCCTGGGCTTTGATCTGCCGTCTATTCACTGGCATTGAGGGGAAAAGCGAGCATCTAATGTTTGGTCATTCCTTCTTCCTGTGACGGAAGTGATTGAAGCGTAAACTTGATCAACCCGTGCACACGCTGTTTAAAACTTAACCGTTCATCTTTTTCCATATCCTGAGTAGCATCTTCTATTTTTTCATGTAACAGCTCTTTATATACGGCTATAACTTCTTGATTTAAACCAGCCCAATGCGTATTCTCCTGAGAGATGGAAGCAGTGTCGCCTGATCCGGATAAATGAGCCACCCTTTGTATTTCTGAAACGATATCGACCACAGCATTAATAGAAGGCCCCAATAAATCTCTGTTATTCTCTTTCACATGATTAACAAATGTTTCTATTGCCTTGCCCAATTCGTTATATTGCTCAAGGATAACTTTTGTAACCCCGTATTCCCTTACTTTATCCGGACGGTCTGTAATCGCATTGATGCGTCTGGCAAAGGCAACTGCTTTTTCATGACTCTCCGCCTCCAGCTTCGCCAGCTCCCGGTCAAAAGCCTCGTCAAACAAAGTTTCGATTATTTCATACGGCCTATGCAATGCTTCTTCTAAAGTACAGCCTTCCGATCTGTGCCCTTCCAGAATATGCCAGGCCATGGATGGTATACATACTTCAACCTCATCTATGTATTTTTCGGCAGCCGCTTTATCGCCCTCTTTTGCTGCCCTGACTACCTTGCCAATAGCTGCGGCAACAACATCAGAAAGGCGCTGGATATGCTCACGATGTTCTGCAATTCTTAACCTCGTATGCTTTATGACAATACCGGCAGCATCGTCTCCAATCTCTTCACCTGCTAAAAACGTAGAAATTCTACGTCCCAAAACCTGTTCTCGTTCATCCGGTGTCGGCACGGAAATCTCTGGCTTCTCCGGCATCTCAATCACATCTTTTGCCTGTACTACGTCTTCATCTGCTTTTTCTACAGATTGACGCAGCAACTCAATAGCCTTGCTTTTTGCTTCTCCCTGTCTGCGAAGAAAGTCTATTCTATCTGCCTTGTTTAGCGAGCTGCCATCCATTGTTTGCGCTCTTATAGCGCTTGCAGCAGCCTCTGCATCGGTCCGTAATGCGCGCTCATCTATCCCTCCCTGACTCTTAGCTATAACTTTTTTCACATGACTTGTATGCACGCCAAGCGCTAATCCGAGTTCTGTCTTCGGAATATCTTCTTCCGTGATCCCTTTCTCCCTTTTAAAACGGGAAATCTCATCTGCCGTGGGAAGAAATACACCTCCCTTGCTGCGTTTAAATTGCGGCGTTCCATCTTTGCCTTCTTTATCTTCCTCGTCCATAAGACACCTCGTCTTTCATTATTTGTAACCAGTTCTAACATTATCATTATAAGAAACTTCTACGTGCCGTGTGTTAAATCTTTATGAAAATATGCTAACGGCTAATGGTTAACGACCAACAAACCAAGATATTTGCCTTTCCTCGTAAAAATCGTTATCTTATGAATAATAAACAAGCGGATAACGGGGTATGGTGGAACAGAAACGCTCATTTGCCGATCAGGTAATTGCCAAAAAAGGTCATTTGATTCATAAGCTTAAGGCCAAGGACTCAACCGGCCGCTGGGCCTATTATTTCGTGCTGGTCGAGCCACCGAAGGAGCAGTCGTTCCTCAAGGCCATTCAGGGGGAAGGGATGATCGATCTGGAAGATTACGGCAAAGTCATCGCCTCATGCTATGGTGAGGAACCCTCGCAAGACATCAAGGACATGATGAAAGAGCGCTACGGCTTTGATGTGTAGTTATCCGTCGTTATATGCCTGGGCGTCCGACAGTTCCCGCCACCGGCGGCGATAAGGGAGAAAGGGCTGGGGAAAGCTGTCCAAGCCGTGTTGTCCCCTTTCCGATTGAGGAAATATTCACTGGACAGTTTTTATCATCTCCAATAAACATTGTTTTGTCACCTTGCTTACTAAAAAAGAACCCTCTGCGCATGATTTGCGGAACGATGCGGGTCTGCCCCGTGGCTGGGTTAAAAATCTGCAAATCTACAAAAGAACCACCCGGCCCACGAATGTGCTTAGCGGCTTCCGTAACGGATCCAAGCTCTGTGAAATCCGATTGCTTCTTTGGATCATATTCGCGAACGCCTAATATCACTTCACCCTTTTTGGCAAGGCCCCATAGATGGGAATCTGTTGATATGTCGTCAACACTCGCTTTACCCACATATCGAGCGGTATGACCCTCGGGATCGGAAAAATCGATATGAAGAGAAGGGGAGAGAACGACCCCAATACCACACCATCTTTCCTGTTCATCTGCCATATTTTCTGGTCTCTTCCTCTCTATGGTCCAACGGTAACCTGATCGGCCATTAATCTATTTCTCATTTTATTGCCTTTGTAACAGGATAACCACATCATATAAGTTTATGATGACATCTGGATGACAATTTCATGACAAACGGGAATGAAGATTATGAATAAGATATCATTCTTTTTCTTCACGCAAATGTCACACGCAGCCTCTTTTGATAGCTTATAATAAGACTCAATAGTGATCTAATATAACGGGAGGAAAGCTATGACAAAAGATACAAAAGAACCTATTGATATCACAACATTTGAGGGTGTTGCCACACCAAAAGCCGGAGACGTACAATGGCTCAAATGGTCTGATTCTGAAGAACCACAGAAAGTAGACATACGAGCCTGGGTAAGTGATCTGGTGTCTAAAACGCGAACGACAACTCAAAGAGGGGGAAACGTAACCATCGGTGCCGCTGCTGTATGTGACAATGATGAAGTAGTGTACAAAGAGTTTGGGCTGCCAATACCAGGTTCTCATAGTCCTGAATTGAGAGCTCTTGTACAAAAGCTAATGACTGGTCGCGCATTAGAAACAGTGATTGAACCAGTCATGAAAGCAGCATGTAATGTATCAGCTTCTCCGGAAGAACTTAAGAGCGGGAGCCGGTATGCACACCGCGTCAATAGTGCGCTTATAACAGAGACACCTCCCCCACAAAAAAACGAATCTGGTACAGGATCCAAAGAAGACACCCGATTTGGAACAAACAATCTTATTATTTGTGATAAGCAACGTATATATCCGCTATCTATGGAAGTGCCTCTCGATAATGCAACACTGGACGGAATGAAAAAAGCCACAAGAGAGGGAGACAGTTCAAAATCATTCCCACAGTTAAAATTGGAATATCTGGCAAAAACGATTGCAGATGTTGGTGAGCACGTATGTAAAGATAAGGGTGCCTCAGCAGTAACCTTTACCTCTGTTCCAAATGGGGAAAGCTCGGCATTGGAAAAATCGGGTCCAACTCGTTAATAGCTCCCATCATACCACGGCTTGATCACAGCATTCAGCAATGATCGCCGCACGGCCCTAGACCCCGTAAGTCACGCCACGGGGTGATGATATGAATGTCATCAAACCTTCATTAAGCTGTCATCATAAAGCTTAAAGTAATAGGTTAGACTAAAAGCCGAATCAATACGAACAAGAGAAGAACGCTATGACCGACTACCCACCACCATCTCCACCACCGGCAATTATTGCGCCTGCTCCTTTAGAATACCGCCACTCGAATTTGTCTGCAAATGCTTCTAATCCAACAGACTTGGCAAATCGCATCGCAAGAGCAGAACGATCGCTGTATAATGAAATGTCTGATACATTCAGAGGTACAGCTCTTGAGGGGCAGTTTCCGGCTTCTCCCTACGGTCTCATCACCATGGCAAACGACGGTCCAGAAAATAGGAAGATATTCGTAAAAATACTTGAGATTTGGTATGGTTCGAAAGGCTCTGCATTCCCATTCCCCTCCCGTTTAATCGGCGCAAATCCAGATGGCACTTCCGTGTTAACAAAGGATTTATTAGTACCCTATGTCAAAATGCTTGAGCAAGCGGCACAAGACAACGCACTGGGTAAGCTTGTAGAAGCCAAAGCCATGGAGGAATATGGTGATCTATCTACAGCCAATGTCAGTGATGAAAACCCCAAAACACAAAGAATGCTTAATGCTGCACTCGAAGAACTTTATGCTAATCTTCTCACTAAATTAAGAAAACAATCAGAAGCACAGGACCATGATGCTGGTGGTCAGCGTCAACTCTAAACAAACATTCCGTCCAGATGCAGTTCTATCGCCGCGAGTGTATCGCCGTCGCGCGCATCGACGGTAAAGCGCCAGTGGCTGACGGCAAAATCATACAAATAAAATTCACCCATCAACACCTCGCCCTGCGTGACTTTTACCGCGGTGGTCATGATCGAACTGCTGATGCTGGTCGCGCCGATTTGTGCGGGGTTGACCTGGCGCACATCGACGAACATCTCACCCAGATACTGATCATTAAACTGGATCAGAATCTCATCGCCGGCGCTATAGCCTTTGATCGCCGCGCGGTCTACACCGCCGGTCGAGCGTGCATTCGCCACATCGAAGATAAACTGATCGCTCTCGCTGCCATGGCCGGTATCTTCGATAATCACGTCAAATCCGGCGCCGATGATATAGCTGTCGCTGCCCACACCACCCTGCATCGTATCATCGCCATGGCCGCCGAACAGTGTGTCATCACCTACGGTACCCGTCAGCAGATTATCGCCCGAATCGCCGACAATTTGGTCCTGCACGACACTACCGGTCAGGTAATATTCCGCCATATCCTCGCCCAGCGTCATCAACCCTTCGGTGCTGAAATGCAGCGCATCCTGTTGCGGCAGGCCGGTAGTATCGACCAGATAGACATCCGTCTGCTGATCGCTCACATTCGATTGCGCCACGCGTACCTGTTGCCCGGCTTCACCGAGCATTTCAATCGGTGCCGTTTGCGCAACATAGACCGGCAGCGCCCCCATCTCAGCGCGCACCGCCTCGATAAACCCGCTTAAGTTCGCCTGATATTTTGCTGCGGCAGCGGTATTGAATCCGTCGCTTTCGCCCTGAATCCAGAACAGTCCCTTCACATCCACTGTGATGCCCTGCGCCGCATAGTCTGTGACTAGTGCCGCATAATCCGCTATCATTTTATCGAATAATTCGCCTTGTGATTCAGGCGCCCAGTCCAGCCCGTCATTCGCTTCCAGTGCCGTATTGCTCCACGCGCTTTTCAGAATGACAAACGGACCATTGCTCTCAGCGGATAAGACCTCCGCAAATCCATATTCCGGGCCGATGGTATCCAACCCGTTGGTATTGCTTTTAACAAGCCGCACCTGTTCCGGCAATGGCGCTACATGACCTGTCGGCGTCAACCCTACCGCATTGGACTGACCGGCAAATATATAGAGCGGTATCGTCTCTACCATCAGTATATCTTCTGTGCGTTATGTGTTATCCAAAGCATCTTTATGCCTCATCCGCTTATCACAGAGAAAGATGAAAGAAGGGTTAATGCCAAAAACAGACGTTTTTTCCGTTATACTGTGGCAGTATATAATTACCCCGGTTGAGAAAACGGCTCTTTCACAACCGCTTTATGTCATAAATAGTTCATCTAACTATTTGGGTATTCTGTTAAAATAGTATAATGTCAAAACTACGTGACAGATACATACCCTCTTCTGAATGGACCGACCTGCCGGATAGTTTCGGCGAGCTTCTCAAGCAGTTTCGCAAAGCTATACCTGCAGAAGATAATCCGAAATACTCCATACAGAAGCATTACTTTTTTGATGCGCTGGAGTTGCCGGTGTCGCGCTCATCGTCATCAAACACATCCAAAGAGAAGATAAGAAGTCATAAAGCTAACTATATTAACTGTCTTGAAGGTCGTCCCCCTTCACATGCCGTTTCCGTCAAGAACATATTTGACTTTGCTCGTTATTTTAAACAACAAGAGTTGTTTGACGTACCGATAAAAACGCAAGACAAGCTCAATGTGCCCCAGCATTATTTCAGACTGGCCCTTAAACAACTGGCGTCTCAACGGTTACACCAAGTGCTTCCTGCTGATTATGTAACCAGAGAACAGATCCTTTACCGTGCATTGAAGGAAAGATTTATTTCTGCTTCCGAACGTGACAAATTGAGTGAGCTATGCACCGAAGAAGCAGCTCAAAATGAGCATGATAAGACGCTTTCAAAATACCCTACCCCAGAAATCAAACAGGGGACCACCGATTTACTTGGTACGGCAACATCAGAGCCAACAGTGCATAGGAACGCAGCGGAGTAACGGCTTATATCAATCGGATATCTATTTATCCCGAGAAAAATACTTTGCAGCGCAGTATATTAACGGAATTTTTACCTTTTATCGCTATACTGAGGAATACAGCCAAAAATAAGAGAAAGACCTGCTCATGCAACGCGACACTCAGGATTTTATTGATATTCTTCAGGGGTTTTTTGATCAATATATGGGTTCGGGCGTTCTGTTTCCGGAATTTCAGGAAACCGTGACCGATGCCGCGCTTCAGGTGTTGGGCCATCCGGATGTCGAGCATGTACCCGGCTATAAGATCACTTCGCTGATGGCCGATATGGTCAATATCGCGGCGAGTATTTCCTCCGATGGCTGGCTGACGAATGACGAAGCACTGGCGCGGCTGGAGTCGCATCTCGACCTGAGCGGCCCGCTGATTCAGTATTTTCTTGCCGATGCCCGTATCGAGCGCGCACGCTATGAACCGGTCATGTTGACCGAGGACCATACAAGCCCGGCCACAGAACGCAATGCGATTCTGAATGAGCGCTTTCACCGGATGATTGACGCACGTCAAACCTACAGTCCGCTGCCACATTCCTTTGTCGATGAAATTGCCGAAGCCGCCGAGTTGGCGATCCAGGCAGATGAATTCCGCTATTATCGCTCAGGCCCGATGCTGCAGTTTTTTGCCGATATGATTCAGCAAGCCGATATGATCGCGGAAGATACCTTCGATGAGGACGAAGGAATACAGCGCCTGCGCCGGATACTCAGTGATAATGGCCGGCTGTGGAAGATTTACCGCGCCAAATCCGCACGTTTTTCCGCACCGGACGGTGACCCGCTTTATGAAGAGGAATTTGCCAGCAAGGCCAATATGCTCTTCATTCCCGATGCGGACCCCATGCATCCGACCTTTCATTGATGAGCCGCTAGTCTTTCGTAGAATCAGGAATCTGGAAAGTCAGGGTCTGGAAGTTCGCACTCTGCACTTACATAACCATTTCTGAATTTCAATTTTCTAGATTCCAGTTTCCCTACTCTTCCACCGCTTGACTGCCCGTTCCATGCGCCGCCAGTCTTCATCCGTCATCTCCGGCACGGTGCGTTCCGCCGTTGCCTCGACTATTCTGCGCTCTTTTTCCTCCAGCTCCAGCAGCGTTTTCTGCATGGACACCAGTTTGCCCAACACGCTTATCGCACTGTCCTTACCGAAATAGCGTCTATAGGCTTCCGGCAACTCTTGCGCGTCTGGCTGCGTCATGAACTCTCTTAATGCCTTAATACAGCAAGGAAGCATTCCTCTCATACTGTCCACTGTGACACGCATATCATCCGGTGGATGTTTCTGGTCATTTTTGGGCATCTTACTTTACCTTTCATTAGACTAACGTTTCACTCCACCCGCCCATCGCAGCGGATCCACATATTTCAGCCACCGGGTCAGCAGCCCGTGCTCATCCATCCAGGCGGCATAGTCGCGATACTCCTCATAGCGCATCAAATGCCGTTCCTCGGTTTTGGCACGCGCATAATAAACCGCATTCACGCACAACAATCCGCCGGCATTCAACAGCATGTTTTCCGGACTGTCATGCATGATAAACGGGAAGAACGCCCCCCACCAGAACAGATTCTTGGTCAGATAACCCGGATGTTTTGTTACCCGGAACACGCCACCTGTAATCAATCCACGATAGGTCAGGTTCGACCAGCGCAGTCCGAATGCCACCGAGGATGAGGCGTGTGCCAGCATCAGCAGCACCAGTGTACTGCCCCATACATAATAGGGCGTACTGCCGGCATCGATCCAGTGATACCAGGGATGGTTCGTTGCATAATAAATCAGATGACCGAACACCAGCACGTCCCAGAAAGGGGTATAGCACATCACGCACGACACCCACCCGCCCCATGTATTATCTGTGGAACGGACATGCGTATCCAACAGCCGGAGGTTAAACAGATAGCCAACGACCACCGGCGTCAGATCGATCAGGAACATCAGGCTGATCAGATGCAGATACACCGTCAGGAACCGCGCCTCTTCATGCCAGTTATAATCGGCGAGATCGCCCATCATCTGCGCAATGTTAATCAGCATGATCGGCAGGAAATAGCCCTTGATGATCCAGGTCCGCGCGTGATGTGCCAACATCGGCCAGTTCATCCTGTGCCGGAGCGGTCGGCTGGGGCCGGAGCGACGGCGGAAAATATCACGCCGGAGCGGTCGGTCGTGCAGGAGTCGTTGGCTGAGGCTACGACGAATGCGGATAATCAGACCGGAGCGACGGCAGAAAATTCCGTGCCTAAGCAATAACGCTGTTTCGCGGTAGGCATCCTCCGGCTCACGCATGTTCCCGTCAAGCCAAGCGATATAAAGCAGCGAGACCGGTATCAGATACAGCGCTCCCGCATATAGCGTCTGGAATGCAAAATCGTAGCGCCAATGGCCATAGAAGGGGATCAGATAATAACAGAATGCCAGTGCCGACAGCGTTGCCAGAAATCCGATCCATTTCAGGCCGATCCGTCGCCAGTGCCACGGTAGTTTACGCGTGAAGTCCAGCCCTGTTTCTTCGCGTCGGTATACTTTGACCACAGCCAGATCATATGCGGCCAGCAGTAGGAAATAGATGGCAGGGAACAGCATCCAATAATCCATCGCCACATGTTGATGATAGCGGCAGGTCCAGCCGAACAGCGCCAGCATTACCACCAGCGTCAGATGGTTCATCCAGATATTCGTGCAGCTTTTCGGGCAATGTTCGGGGGGTGTCATGGTGATGGTTATAACAGCTTGCATAGGAAATGCGAACGACTAGCTGAATCTGGAATCTAGAACTCACATCTGTTACCCGTAACTGGTAACTGGCAACTCGTAACTACCATAAATCTGTGGATAACTTTCAGGAGCAGGTGGAAGGAATGTCGGTTAGATAATTCATTGAAAACCAGATATATCCAACACCTGCAACGATTCAGGCAAGCTACCATTAGCACTTTAACAGATATGATGATATCTCCGGAAGTCCAAAAATAAACTTGAAAAAAACGCTTCCACTCTTGGGGTAAATCTGCATTTAATCAACCTATGGTTTTAGATTTATCTCAAAAACTACTAAAAATGGAACCGCACTGCTGTTATCCCTTTATAATAATATGGGATATATCTACCAACCGCCACACCATCCTATCTCTTTCCCATTTCTGTTCGTTCAACCCTCACCATAGGAGTCTTTGTCATGACGGCACGTAGCACCTCTCACATCACGCCTCGCACTACCTCCCCCCAAACCCAGGACGCCAACCCTCGTAAGCGCACCAAAGGCTCTTACTATGAACAGGGCGATGATTGGGAAAATGATGAAGATGCCGCCACACTTCATTGCCCAGAGCAAGCGTTATGGCGCGCCGTCATCACCCAAGCGTTGATGGATGCCTCCAGCCAGTGCAAAAAATCATCAAGCCAGCGTGCTAGAGAAGAAGCCATTATCTGGCTGCAAGGTAACACGGCGGATTTCAGAGAGGTCTGTGAAAATGCGGGATTTGAGCCGGATTATATCCGGAAACAGGCCGCCGAAGCATTAAAACGCGGCTGTGTCTGGCGTAAAGATAGCAAAGAATCATATTCCGATCCTAAAAAAGCCAGGAAAATAACAAAAAACCAAAAAAACCTGCAGAAAAAAGAGCAGAATCCAGCCCCTACCCCTCTCCAACAGGATCGTTTCCATCGATCGCGCTATAGTTTTATTCCTCAAAATCCTATACAATCGTCAAAAAAGGCAATAATGTCAACTAGCCTTCTCCCTACAGAGTTGAAATTTGACCGTTATATCCACCATCGCTAATGGATGTATCTTACAGTTTCTTATGAGCCAGGCCCCGATCATGCCTTTTTACACCGATGCCTATCTTGCCGACACGCAGCATCTGACGACCGAAGAGCACGGCGCCTACCTGCTGTTGCTGCTGTATAGTTGGCGTAATAACGGCGCGCTACCGCCCGATGATGACCGTAGATTATCGCGGATTACCCGTCTTAGTCTGAGACGCTGGAAACAGGTCGTCCGCCCGAATCTCGAGATGTTTTTTACTATTTCCGAGGAGGGGTGGCATCAGAAAAGGTTGCAAAAAACCTGG
Source organism: Rickettsiales bacterium (assembly GCA_028281385.1). Taxonomy (GTDB): domain Bacteria; phylum Pseudomonadota; class Alphaproteobacteria; order Rickettsiales; family UBA3002; genus JANQJY01. The sequence goes on from JANQJY010000098.1 coordinate 65,816, forward strand.
GCGGACACGCAAGCGAAAATTACCATCAGAAGTACCCGTTATATGCGCGAAAAATCACGCAACTCACGGAAAAATAATACATCGCCCTCTCCTATCCATAAACCAGACCCATTATCCGATGATGTTTTCCTTCATCATTCTCGAGTGGGCGTTAGTTCGTCTCGGGAATCTTGTAACCAAATAGCACATGAAATAAGACCTCCGCAAGCGGTTGATGCCACCGCGAGGGTGACAAATACTTCCTCTGCTACCCCCGCGCTTGATGCACTCAAACCCGTCCTGTCCGATATCCGTTATTTCACTCCGCGCGGTCGGAAGATTTCGCCCGAGTTGGCACCACAGTTGTGTCAGGCACAAAAGGAGATCACCGCCTTGCTAACGCCGATTTCACCCGAAGATAATGACGCACTGGTTGCCAAATTGATGCGCGTCTTTCCGATCTATGGCGCGCCGCAGGAAAAAATCGCCCGCGTGCAGGATTACATCGACGCCTTTGCCCTTTACCCGGCCGATCTGCTGCAGCATGCCATGGACGACACCATCGCCACTCATGCATTCAACACATTGCCGCGCATTGCCGACATTATTCAGAAAATCACCCCGGCGCTGGAACAACGCCGAAAACAGAAAGACAAAATTGAACGGTTGTTAAAGCAGGTCGATTCATGAAAAGGAGCTACTGGGACGATGCGCACCACATCGCCTTTTTTCCATGCTCCTTACTCTTCGTTCTTCCGCATCGCAAAAACACAACCGATCGTAGTAACGTCATTCAACCAAAGAAGGAGTGTTTTACATGCGCAGTTTCCCCACCCGCCGCGGCCGTCCCAAACAAGCAACGTCATCCACCGATCCCGGCACGCCCGAACTGATCATGAAACGCGCGCATGGTGTTACTGCCGAGCCGATCGATTTGTGTCTGGAGCGTAATATCATTACCGAAGAGCAGCATTGGTGCGGGCTGCATTTACGCTGGCTATACACTATCCGCTATGGCACACCTAACATATCGGCGCTTAATCTCATGCGCGGTGCGGGCGAGGATATTGCCGAAGACGATCCGGACTGGCGCGCCGCTCGCGAAGAAGAGTTGCAGGACGCAGTCGATCTGCTCGCCAGCAAACGTCGCTATGAACCGGTGGCCGGCCTGTGTATCTACAACGAGCCTGCGCGTTTTCTAAACCGTGAACTGCTGTGCCGTGCCTATAACAGTCAGAGCATCGCTCATACCATCGAGCGTGAAATCGATATTCTCCGCGACGGGCTCGACCTGCTGGTACATCATTGGGGACGCCTGTGCTCAAGCGATCGGCCAAGGCCGGAGCGAGAGCGATAAAACTAATCGGTAGCGGTTGGGGTGCGCCTGTGCTTGAGCGGTCGTGTTAGCGCGGAGCAAAAGCAAAAAAATATATCAGAGCGACGGCGAATAAAGTCTGTTCGAGCGGTCGGTTCTGTGCTCAAGTTATTGGCTGAGGCCACAACGAGAGCGAATAAAGGTCGAAGCAAGGGCGATAAAAAGCCGGTAAAAAAAACAATGAATCGGCATATCATCCCCCATCACACATCATTATCCCCGTTCATTTTGTCTGTCAGCCCCTGCCGCCTGTGCTTCCTGATGCTTCGTGGCAGCAATTTGGGTATCTCTTGCCAGTTCGGCACCTTGACTTGTATTCGGCTGTTCTGCCGTGCTTTCTGCTCTATTATCTCTCATCGCCCTGCCTGCTTCCCGCACAGCAGCCAAAGCATCCGGAGACAATTCATTTCGCCCTGCCTGTGTTGTGGTTACCGCTTCCATGTTTCTGCCCGCCGTAGCAATCGCTTCTACTGCAGACTGTTCCTCATTCGACTTTGCAACCAGATTTTCAGGCAAAGCAGCGCCTTTCTCATCCCCGCCAAGCGGCTTGAATTCCACCCCTCGTTCCTGCAGCCGGCGAATGGAGTGCTCAAGCGGGTTAATCGCATCCCCATAGGGGCTGCGATATCCCTCCACCGCCGTTCTGACTTCATAACTCATCGTTTCATAACTCCACTTCCTACCGTGACGTAGTCCTCTCCCCTCAAATATGGAATATTCATTGCCTTGTAGCTGTTCACCTTTCTTTAGTTTCCGTGAGACTTTGGGATTATACAATGTCTCCATTATCTCATTTGTTTGCGTAGCGGTAAGCCAGGCCTGTTCACCTGCTGGATTATCCATATAGGAAGTCAGAACGCCTCCTGTCACTTCCCCTCTGTTGCCACCTCTTACAATCTCAAGCATATTATTTTTGCCTTTACCGGGGCTGTCCGCATAAGGGATGTCTTCAACAAATGTAATGTGCCTGGAATCAGACGGCATCAATGCTATCCGAGATCCGGTATAATCCTCTATTTCTTTGGCTGTTGGTGGATTGGCTACCATAGCTTCCTCGAACTGTTATTATGATAAACGCCGGGAGCGAACAGACTCCTCCCTATATTATATCTTAATCTGATGCTGGTTAAATTTTTATTAAAATTCCTAAAAAATCCCTGCATAAAGTTACATGTTTATTAACAAACTTATCCTGTTTCTTTTGCCCTCAAATTATGCTATTTTAAAAATAGCTGGGAATTTCCAGCGTGGGAGGAACCGAGAGGCTCTGCACGCCATATGAGCTATAAACAGCAGTGCCCAGCAAGTAATCGGTTCCATATTTTCAAAGGAAAATACCTGCCGATAGCGGCGGGCATTTTCGCATTTTTATGAGGAGATTCTCTCATGAAGACGTTCAAACATTTCTTAATGGATGAATCAGGCGCGACCGCGATCGAATACGGTCTGATTGCCGCGATCATTTCAGTCGCGGCGATCGTTCTGATGTCATCTCTGGGTGACGAGTTGCAGTCTACCTTCTCTAACGTGGCCAGTGGTCTGTCGGAGGGGAATGCACGTTAGTCATTCGCTTGACATAATTCCATGAAAAACCCGTCAGCCATCCACTGACGGGTTTTTTGTATCTGCTCAGCTTCTGACTATACATGGAAAATGGGCCGATGAACCTTATAAGGGACGAGAGTCGAGAGACAAACCGTTTTATACTCGTCTCTTGCCCCGCGTCCCTCGTCTTGTTCCCATCTCTCCCGCTACCATGGCAGCATGCGGCGTAAGATCATGTCTTTATCAATGAAATGGTGCTTCAACGCAGCACCGGCATGCACGGTAATCAATGCAATCAAGCCGTAAGCCAGCCATTCATGCACTTCTTTCATCACCTCAGCCATCTCCTTATCTGCTGCAACCAGATCGGGCATGGTGAACAGGCCGAAGACACTAACCGGAAAGCCGGCATAGGATGACATCAGCCAGCCGGTCATCGGCATCGCCAGCATCAGTGTATAAAGCAAAAAATGCGAGGCATGCGCTGCCCATCGTTCCCATGCTGGTATCGCATCCGGCAGTGACGGAATCACATTCACAAGACGCCATAGCACGCGCAATATAAAAGCACTCAGCAAGGTGATCCCTATGGCCTTATGCAGACCATACAGCTTCAGCTTGTCGGGGCTGAGCTCCAGCCCGGTCATATACAGCCCAACCGCCAGCATACCGATGATCGCCAGCCCCATCAGCCAGTGCAGCAGGGTAGCGACAAGACCATAACGTTCGGAGGTGTTTTTGAGTGGAGGCATTGTTCACCTTTTCCTCGTCATCCTCGGACAAAACGCAAGGAGGCGTTTTGACGGGGGAACCCATGACTTGCGAGTCAGAAGACTCGCAATGTCAAAAATGCCTACTGGCATTTTTAACCTGGATTCCACTACGATTTTGTCTACTGACAAAATCCGTGGAATGACAAAAAACATTAAAGTTCACCATAATAATTTTTGGCGTCACCCGCTTCATCGAGCTGGAACTCAACAGCAATGATCAGATTCACCTCATTGCCGATATTGGGCAGATAGACATTCATCCCCCAATCGGATCGTTTGATGGTGCCGGTCGCGTGAAAGCCGAGCGTATATCGCTGACTGAACGGGTTTTTACCGCCGCCTTGCCACTCGACATCGAGCGTAACCGGCTTTTTAACACCGAGAAAATCCAGTTCACCAGTGATTTTCCCCGTGGTATCTCCTGTTTTTTTCACTTCGGTACTGTAAAAGACAATCTTCGGAAATGCCTCGCTGTTGAACCAGTCCTCACCCTGCATTTTCTTCTCCAGCTTGTCGCTGTTGGTGTTCACACTGGCGGGGTCAATCACAATTTTCACTTCCGATTGTTCAACATTCCTGGTGTCAAACACCATCCATCCCTCGAAATCGTCAAACCGGCCGTAATAATCGGCAAAACCGAGATGCGAGGCGGAAAAAATCAGCGATGCATGGGTTTTATCCATAACATAGCGTCCTTCCGGCACCTGACTGACATCGGTGCTCTGCGTCGGCTCCGGATGCGTTGCTGCGGATTTTTCCTCAGCCATGACGGGTATGGCAAACAATACTAACGCGGCAAAAGGAGTGAAAAGACGGTGATAGAACATGGGACCTCCAACATAATTAGATGCAGAATAGATAGGGCAGACAGGCAGGAATTACAAGGGAGATCGGTTGCCGGTATCAGAGTTTCGGGATTCAGTAATCATATATCCTGAGCACCGAACTCTGACATCCCATCCATCCTGTAATTAATACGTAATGCGCAGACGGTTGAAGGAATCGGTAATGGTCTGATAGGCGAGGATCAATGACTGCTCATCCTTGGCGTCAAAGAAGAACTGTTCGTTGCTGGCGCAGTCTCTGAAGATAGTCTTAATCTCTTCGCCGCCGGGATGGGTCTCATCGACATCGAACAGGACCGTATAAATCGTAATGCCAGCTTCTTTCATGCGATCGCATATTCCCGGATTGGCGGCCAGACCATAATAGCCCGCATATTTTCTTGCGCGCTCCGCCGCCTGCTCCTCGCCGGACAGATGGCCGTTATCGATATCGTAAAGATATAAATACTGGTTGTCGTAATTGCCTTCCGGATAGGCGGCAAAGCAGCAGCCAACATTAGAACCGTCAGTCATCAACACCACGACTTTATCGACGGCCATCGGGTCAAATGCCGCAGCCTGCTTCCCTCCAAAATATTCGTGCTGGGTCGGATCCAGCATCAATGCCGAAGCCAGCGCCGCCAGGTTGGAACGGTTCCATCCTCCGCCTTCCGGAATCTGGCGCATTTCCATCACCGTCTCAAGCAGCATCTGGCGATCCGCTTCGGTTTCAATCGGCGTCAGCGGTATGAGCGGATAAAGCGGCTCCGCATCCAGAACATTCGCAAAATATTCCGCATCACCCAGCTCATGCGTATCCTCCACGGCAGTTAAAGCTGGCGGTACGTTGTTTCCGTCCGGGAATTTGATCTTGTGGTTATAGGGAATAATGCCGATGTTAAAGACCGGACCGTCCACCCCCTGGATCGGTTCAAACGCATTGCTGATCACATATTCCATCGCCGTTTTCATCGCATTGAACTTCTTGCATTCATGATCGGGCTCATGGCGCAGCAGGAAGCTGCCATCCGCCTGCGGCATATCGAGTGTCGTCGTACACATGCTGCCGGAAGTATTCAATGTGAACACCGCATCCACTCGTTTGGACACATCCCATGTCACTGTCACATCATGGTTAACCGCAAGCCCGTCAAGTCCGACAATACTGCCAAAGGCGGTCGGCATCTCGGCATTTGCCTCAGCAGTCCACGAGAAATTGACCGGATCGACACGCACGCTGATATCCGTGGAAAGATTCACTCCCATGTAATTTTCCGGGAAGTTGGCATAGAAAAACTCGATCACCGTTTCCTCGATATCCGCCGCAGAATCCTGGCTGGACACTCCGGCAAGCAACGCCGTATCCAACGCTTTTTGAAACTGGCTTTTAATAATGAGGTAACGCGATGTATCAATGGCAAGCCCGGTGCTGATGGTCACCAGGAAAATCCCGGCAGCCGCAATCGCCAGCACACTACCCTTCTCGCTGCCAAACAATGATCTAAGATAGTTCATCATAATCATTACCTCTCATTGACTCCTAATACTGTATTTCCACACGATCAAAGCCCTTCATGATATAGCCGTTAGCGATAAACTCATTCCGCCCCTTCGTCCTGAGATTATGCGCCGATTTACCCCCACGAATCACTTTCTTCTCAATGCTTTCTACCGTCACATGATTGCCCTGCCAATCAACCAACACATCACCGACTTCCAGCTTGCCCGCTATCTCGACATCGCTTCTGGTTACGGTCGCTGACGGGTCAACGGCCTTCCACCCCTCCGTCGTCATAATCGGATGCTCGCTGGTAAAGAAGGCACCATCACCGTTGATCGCATACATGACATCCGTCTCCTGTGCGGAGGCATTGCGCGCTGTTACTGTCGATGCGCCGTAAGGTGTCATCACACTGTCACCCGGTGCCACCTGCTCAATCGGTTTTTGCGTACCGTCTGCCATGGCAACCGGTGTGCCTTCCAATACACAGCCAGTGGCATCATGCCCTTTATTTGCAGCTTCTCTTTCCTTTGCTTTTTCTTCTTCACATTCCTGCTGTAGTTTTTCCAGTTCTTTGATGATGTCATCTTGCGTGCGTTTCTTGCCTTTTTCCTTAGGATCCTGCTTTAACCTTCTCTCGATTTCTTCTTTTTTCTGTTTTTCCGTACCGCCACCCGCATTAACATCCGCTTCGCACGGAGTGAGACAAACAATACGCCCCACCGCTGTTACCTTGCTCCGGCATTCGATAATCCCATCGATACTCGTATCGCTACATATCTTCTCTATCTCAGGGTTCTGCATCAATTCTTCATTCTTCAAATCCAGATATCCTTTTATTTTTTCGCCTCTATCCAGATAATCGTTCACTGCGGAACCATACAAATCCTCCTTGAAGATTTCCAGATAGGTAATGACTTGAATTTCCTCCTCCGGACATACTTGCTCACAGCAGCGCTCAATCATCCAAGCGGGCATTCTCTGATTCTCCAGATTATTATATTCCTCCGGTGTTTGCGGGCAGTAACTCTTGGGCGGGCAATAGCAGGATTTCTGATCGCTCTCATTCTCCCACGGTTCCGCACGCGACGGCAGGCAGGCCAACGGCAGATGTCCCCAATCCGGTGTAATGACTTCTGCATGCGCGTCCTTCACAGGGTGACATGACGCAATCGCCAACATCATAAAAAGTGCTACAAATGTAAAAGACCTCATGACACCTAATCTCCCTAACATTGCGCCACATGCATAACGCCGAATAGATTGAGTTAATATCATCATCTCACAAAATGGTTAATTATTTGTTAATTTTTCTCAAAGAAATGATTAATTTTAGTTAAATACCTTAATGATGCTCCCCCCGGATGAATGATAAAACTTCATCGAACTGTCACACTGATTAACACAGCACTTTGCTATACTGAACATAGATAAAATTTTAGCGGCTATCCCCTACCGAATGGGGCAACAAAAACAGAGGAGTGAAGCAATCATGTGTCAGTTATGCGCGATCAATCAGGCGGCTGGTGAGGTCAATCAGCAGGGCCATGCGCACAACCCGCTCAGCCAGGCATTGACCCAGGCGAAATTCAGCAATCTGGGGCTGGAGCATCTGAACAAGCTGGCAGCGATACCAAGCCCCAACAGCGATGTCGTCGGCCTGACCGGCGATGCGCGCAAGGATGTGTTGATTCAGGGTGCCAAATGGCAGGATACCAACCTCACCTATTCGCTGTGGGACAATATCTTCGATCTGTATGGCGGGGATATCGCACCGCTGGGTGAATTTCTGGTCAATAAATGGACCGACGTGACGGCCAATATCATTCATCAGGCGCTCGACACCTATGAGACTTTCACCAATCTGACCTTCACCTATGAAGATACCGGCGGCGCGATCAGTAAAACCTCGGATCTGGAATTCATGTCGACTGGCAGCATTCAGAGCTGGACGATCGGCTCAGTCGGGCTGGGCGTATTCCCAAGCGCTGAGTTTGGCGATTTATGGTTGCAGCTTCTGGGGCTCGACCGCAACAGCTTCCCCAATGTCGAAGGCTCGATTTATCTTGATGACTGGCACGAAGCCTTCACCTACAGCGATCCGGGCGAGCGTGGCTACTGGGTGATTCTGCATGAGATCGGCCATGCGCTGGGCCTGAAGCATTCGCATGACGATGGCGGCAATGGGCGCCCGACCTTCGAAGCGGTGGGCTTAAGCGATTATGATAACAACCTTTACAGCATCATGAGTTATCACAACACCCCAACCGGCACCAATGACTTCAACGCCGCTGCTACGCCGATGCTCTATGATGTCCTTGCGCTGCAGGAACTCTATGGCGAAAACTGGGGCTACAATAGCGGTGATACCACCTATAGCTTAAGCAATAACGGCGTGGTCAAAACCTATTGGGACGGCGGCGGCACTGACACCTTCGATGCCTCTGCTAGCAACAAGGCGGTCGAGCTTAATCTCGGTGAAGGCCAGATCAGTACCATTGGCGACACTTATGCCGCGATTGCCTATAAAGTGACGATTGAAAATGCCAAAGGTTCCCGTTTTGCCGACACTATCAATGGTGACAGCGCCAACAATGTGCTGTACGGGATGGACGGTGCCGATACCATCAAAGGCGGCGATGGCATGGATATTATCTTCGGCGGGGTTGCCAAGGCTGATCCGCTCGATGAGGCCGATCTGATTTATGGCGGGCTTGACAGCGATAAGATCTTCGGTAATTCCGGCGACGATATTCTGTTCGGTGACCGCAGTACCGAAGATGCCAGCGGCGGCAACGATACCATCTATGCCGGCTATGGCGGCGACCAACTCTATGGCGCCGGTGGTGATGATGAACTCTATGGCGGTGGCAATCGCTATGCCCCGAATGACCTCGGCGATGTCATCTCCGGCGGCAGCGGTAATGACGATCTGTACGGCAATGGCGGCAATGACACCCTTGCCGGAAATGAAGGTAATGACTCGATGCATGGCGGGATTGATGATGACGATTACTTCATCTTCTCCGACGGCGGCAATGATTATATCTGGCATTTTGAAGGCACCGGTCGTACCGGCGGCGACCGTCTGGTGATCGAGACCGATATCAACGGCACCGGTATTCAGACCGCAAACGACGTGCTCAGCCGCATGACGTCGGAAGGCTCCGGCATACGCATCGATCTCGGCGGCGGCAACGATGTCTTCATCGACTTCGTCGACACCCTCACTGTCGAAGATATCTTTGTGACGGTGTAGGTCAGAGTTCGGTATTCAATAGCGCTCTTCTCTGCTCAACCCTGAGAGTTACGTACGACCAGCACCCCGACCATAGCCTCTGTCGGCAGCGCGGATAATCGCTTCAGCGACCCGACGTGCAGGATCTTTCTCTTCTGCCGGAGGGCTTGAATCCGGTTGCCCCAGCACCTCAAGCACCTTGGCACGGGTGTCTTCCGGTGCTACTACCCGCTCCCAGCCACCTTTTATTGCCTTCTGTAAATCTTTCCCGGCAGTGGGGTAATCGGCCACTCCAATACGTTCTATCAGTCTTTGTGACTCACGCCCCGCAATCAGCTCAAACACCCCTTGCATCAGGTCACTGAGGAAAATGGCAGTACGTTCTATACCTCCTGCCTCCTTACCCCAGTCCAACACTTTATCCTGTGGCGTATGATTATCAATAATCTCTGCCAGGTCATTTTTGGCCAGGCACAATGCCTTATTGATAGCCTCACGTGCAGCCGTATCTGTCACCCGATGACCATATTTGCCTTCATCCGGAGCATTTATCAGCTTGGCCAGTTGTTGCAGAAACTGGCGATAATCTTCGTCCCCACTGGAGCGCATCCAGTGCTTCATCGTACCCAACACCACATATCGCTGCATATTTATCTGCATTTCAGGCGATAATTCCCTCGCTATTTTGCGTAAGCTCGGAGACTGCTCACCGGGAACCGCGCCACATAACTGATTATGGATGATATGCTTCAGCTTCTCTTGCGAGGCGTCACATTGCGCAATGCACGTCTTGAAACTCTCTTGCGTTTCTTCTTTTACGCTCAGTATAGTTTTACCCCAATTGCTTAACTGCTCAATGCGCACTTTCTCCCATTTTCTATTTTCATCATCAGAACGCGGTTTTTTCGGCGAGTTTTTCCAGTCATTCGGTTCTGCGCCACTTTCCATACAGATATGCAAATGCTCCACTGCTGCGGCAAAACGGGTAACCCCCTGCGCGGCGAAGACCATGGCATCATCACCGGTGCGGATATCATCCTTATGTGCGATTGTTTTCGGCTGATCTTTCATCCTATAATGATAACAGACAAATATGACATCCAGATGACAGTCTTGCCACGACACTAAAAGCTGACGACTGACAGCTACGATCAATCTCCTGCTACGAAATAGGTGATTTTCCAATCATCTCCCTGTTTTTCAAAGCGGGCGCGATAGTCAATCAAGGCACGCACATGCGCTGGATTGACACAGCCTTTCAGACCGTCATGCGTGCGATAGCTTTCACAACCGTCCTCCTTATCAAACACCATCAGCACCGTCTCATAAGGTTTCAGCATACGCAGAATCGCGCCTTCCTTATCCACACTTTCATATAACGGCGTAGCCTGGAGGGTGACGAATAGTTCAAACGTCAAATCGCGGTTTTCCTCTTTGGCAATACGGCGTGTCCAGTCATGCTCAGGCAGCTCATAAGCATGCATCCACGGTATGGTGATACGCTGCTTTGCCTTATCCACTACCCCGCCAAGAGCGAAGAGTTTATCAAATTCGTCCCACACCGGACTGTTTTCCGGCATCTCAATCAGCCCGAGAAATTTACGTTTCGTCTCACGGTCCATCGGTCCCTGCTGACCAAAGGACAGATGCGCGTCCCCGGCAAACAGATCGAGCAGTGCCTCAACATTCTTTTCATCGACGATCCGCTGCCATTCGCTACGCAGTGCGGCCAGCGATTCCTCTTCAGCAATCTGATCGACAAACAGGAAACGATGCGTTTCCGGAGATGACATATCTTCCGCTTCTTCTGCAACCACTGTTGCCGCCATCCACATATATAACAGAGCGCAAACTCCATATCCTACATACAGTTTCATCTTTTACCCCGTCATTAATTATGCTAACGTTACGCTATGTCTCGTCTTATCACAAGCGTCATGACTCTGTGGCTGTTCAGCGCCCAGGCGGCGATGGCAGGCATCGCCCAGAGCCTCACTGAATGGCAGGTCGATTACGAAAAAAGCAGCATTGAATTCACCGCCACCGTCAATGACGCGCCCTCGAAAGGCCGGTTCAGTGAGTTTGACGCCGATATCGGCTTTCATCCGGAAATATTGGATGAAAGCATGGCCTTCATTGAAATTTCAACCGATGCACTTGATACTGATTATCCTGAAGTCGCCGCCAATCTGATTGAAAAGGTCTGGTTCAATGCGCGCGAACATCCTACAGCGGTTTTCGAAGTGATGGATTTCAGCAAAACCAGCAGCGGACATTATATCGCCAACGGCTCGCTGACACTCAAAGGTACGACAAACCCCGTGTCGCTCACCTTTACTTTCACTCCCCAGCAGGACGGCAGTGCCATTGCCGAAGGCTATACCACCATCAAACGCTCAGACTTTAATGTTGGTGAAGGCGACTGGGCTGAGACCTCGATCGTCAGAAATGAAGTGATATTACACATCATCATCCACGCCACGCCACTGGAATAAAGCAGCAGCTTTTAACACTCCAGTCGCAAATAGAGCGATCCGAATATCAATATCCGGGAGGCAGTGTGCGTATCCATAATCCTGTGGATCGCCTCATCGACCGAAGAAGACGGCATGACGTTGATTCCTTTTTTTGCTGCCTGCTGCACAATCTCTTCCGGCGTATAACAATGCGGTTCCGCTGCCGCCGGCACGGCATAAATCGCATCTGTCGTATCGGTAAAATATTGTAATATATGTGCGACATCTTTGCCTTTGGTCGTGCCGAAAATCAGACAGACCGGCATATCGTTCCATGTGTTTTTTATATGCTCCGCCACCGCCTGTGCACCCCCTTCATTATGCCCGCCATCGCACCAGATTTCATATCCGTCTTCTTCGCTGATTTTTTCCATGCGTGCCGGCCATGTAACCTGTTTCAACCCGTCATGTATCTGTGCTTCTGTCATTGAAATATCCGGCAATAATTGTTGCAGTGCGACTATCGCCACAGCTGCATTCATACACTGATGGAAGCCTGGAAGCGATGGCATGTCATAGCGCTCTTGCTGTACCGATTGCTGCAACATGAAACACTCTTTTTCAATCTGTACCGACCAGTGTAGTCCATATGAAATGAGTGATATTTTTCTCTCTTTTGCCTGCGCACGTAACAAAGCATTCACTTCAGCCGTTTGCGGTCCCACCACACAAGGAATTCCCTCACGCCAGATACCGGTTTTATGCATGGCAATATCCGTAAGCGATGAGCCAAGATATTCCATATGGTCATATGAAACCGGCGTTAAAATAGTGAGTATCTTTTGATCGATCACATTGGTCGGATCATGCAATCCACCCATACCGGTTTCGACCAATAAAATATCGGCCTCTACTTCGCTGAAGGCCAGCAGTGCCGCTGCCGTGGTCGCATCGAAAAAATGGTGCGGCAGGTCACCGGTAGCGAGGCGCGCACGCTCCAGCACGTCATGCAGATAGCCGTCATCGATCATCTCTCCGGCCAGGACGATGCGCTCATTGAACCGTTCGATATGCGGCGAGGTATAGACATGCGCTTTATAACCTGCCGCTTCCAACAGGCTGCGCATGAAGGTGATGGTTGAACCTTTGCCGTTGGTGCCTGCGACGTGGATCACCGACGGTAATTTTTGTTCCGGATTGCCCAGTGCATTACAGATCGCCTGAGTCCGTTCACGTGGCGTACCAGGCGCTGAAGGCATCATCGGTCTTGGCCAGTGCGGCATCTGAATCATACGGGCGGGCATGTTATAACGCTGTAGAAGAGATCAGAAAAAATAACCAGTCTTTTTAGCGCACTGTTTCCGAAGCATTATTGATTTCATCACGAATATCCATCACATGTGAACGCACCTTGGCCCTTGTCATCTCTTCTTCTGATTCTCGGAGGTTTAACGTCTCAATTGCTGCAGTACACACATTGTCCTCCGCTGTTACAACCTTGCTGCCATAGGCTTCAAATGACTGCACTTCACCATCTGGCATAGCGATCGCTAACCGTGCAATAAAATTGCCTTGCGGATTGCTACCCTTGGCCTGTTCCATTGTCAGTTCATAATTCTGTATGGCTTGTCTGACTTTCGCATTTTCCAATTCCGCTTTCGGGCTTATAATTCGCAAATCTTCCGCCGACATATAAGATGATTTACCCATGAAACTAATATTACGCAGCATATGGCCATAGGCGGATTGTTCGGCTTCTTGTTCATTCCGGCCAATTCCTTCTACCAGAATTTCCTCAGACAGAGCTGAACCGGAAACACTTAAACGATAATGGTAATGCCCATCCTTATCCGGCCATTCTTCCGGCAGGTGCTCTGCTTCCCATTTCAGTCCGCTTTCACGGCAAATTCTTTGCACAGTTTCCTTACGCAGTTCACGTTTCACTTCCGCATAAAGCAGGTTGGGGATATTAGCCTGATTCGGTTCAATCAATTGCCCCAACGCATAATTTTCCAAAAAGCAATAGAGCGCATGCTGTTTTGCTGCGGCAAAATTTCCGCTTTCATTAATGGAATAATGTGGTGCGGCCATATCACGTCCTTGTTCGTCATGCATAATATACAGCGCTGCTGGAATATAGTCTTCCCGCGGAGGCTTTTCCGTACCCTCTTCTTTTGGCAAACTGATGCTTGCCATATGAAAACTGCAATCTGCCAACGCACCTTTCAGCTCGTCTCTACCGGCACCGGCAGGCTGCGTCGCACGTAAAATAATGCTGTTGATATAGCTTGGGTTATGTTTGATCAGTCCCAGCATGGCTTTTTTAATTTCAACCCAGCGTGGATCGCCTAAGCAATCTTCATGAGCACCGGCCAATATCTGATAGGCATCCTCCGTTACATTTAATTTCTGTTCGAACGCACTCCGGACAGGATAATTTTCCGAGTCTTTGACATGGTTGATGCGTGCCATCATTTCATTAAATAATGCGTCATTTATCCGCCCAAGCTTCGCTGCCACGCGCAGATAAGAACTGAATTTCGCCTGTTCAAGCGTTTCCATTGAACGGCCGCTGAAGCGTGTATAGATACTGTCAAGATTCTCTTCTCTTCGTACCTTCCGATTGTCAAGAGTGCACTGATTAATTCCATCGACAAACCCGTTCATTCCATCATGCGTAATCGGCAGTGGGTTCTGCATCAGTGCTTTAGCAATCATGGGCAACGCATGTTTTGCCTTAATGCCAAGCGCATCCGTCACTGTTTGGAGCGTCTTTCTTATCTCATTCTCACTGCGAATCTCGTTTGATAATGATTGCATAATCTCCGATGCATGATCCCATAAGGCATAATGCAACGCATTCCGGTCCTCCACATGCTCGGCCAGTGCTTCTTCGACCACCTCCATCTGATCGATCACATAATGCGCCATGTGAGCGTTAAAATAATCCGCTCCGCGGCGAATGGGCGAAGTAAAATGACAATAAGGCGAAAAACCAGTTTTCTCCAGCTTATCATGTCCCAGCCATGTCGTACCATATTCAGCGAACTTCCCGTCTTGTGTATGCGCTCCGAAGTTACGGTATATAAACGGCAGCGACGCCTTTTGAAATAGAGTTGCCGCAGCATGATTGGCTAACAGCATATAGGTTTCTACCGTCTTCATTGCATTGGTTGCACCTTCATATTTTTTATCACCCTGCTCGTAATACATCGGATAGATTCGTTCTTCCCGACCCAGTTTTGCAAGTATATCGCTCTGCAACGGATAGCGACGGCGCAGCTTTTCCGCCAGACCAAACATGTGTGTAAAATCATCATGATGATCATGCAGTTCATTATCTAATTTATCAATCGCACCGACATAGTTGCAATTCATCGGTGTCACGACAGTGCGTTTCAATTCAGTGTGTGCCAACCTACCCTCTTCATCGATATCCATCACGACCGTCAGCCCCAGCCGGTCATGACGATGTTCCAAGCTTAATTTATGCTCTAATATCCTTGGAAACATCGAATCAATCATTGGACCATAGATGGTAAAAGCGCGTTCACATGCCGCATGCGATAAGGCGCTTCTCAACGGAATATGCGCTGCCACATCCGCAATGGTCACATACACACGATGACCATTCTCGGTTTTTTCGACATAAATGCCATCATCCCTGTCAGACGGGGTGGAGGCCGGCACATTATCGATACAATAGCATTTTACCTGCTCACGGTGTGGCCGGGCATCCCGGACATTCTGCACCATCCGGCCAAATAGTTCGCCAGCTTCCCAGAATTGCCTGTCAGTTAGTTTTTTTCTAACCCTTTTTCTGTCTTCCATCTATTGTCATCACATAGTTGACATACTATCCTACTTTGATTTTACCCTACCAATGCGCAAAAAGCTGTGACGGTTTTATGACGATTCGGCGACAATATTCAGTCTCTGAGAGCCCTGTTTTTCCGCCACATTGTATCAATTTAGGATTGCAAATCTGTATTGTCGTGTAATTATAGGTAGCGGACGCTTTCTATGCTAGTCTCTTCATCAGGAGAGTAGCAATGGTGGATATACAGACCAATCCTGCGGGATTGCATATTCTTTATATCGAAGATGACGATTATCAACAGGAGATTTATGGCGCCATTATCAGGCGCGATTCGCCACGTCATACATTACATCTCGCTGACAATGCGAACTGCGGCCTGGATGAACTGAAATCTCATCCGGAGATAGATTGCGTGCTACTTGATATGAATCTTCCCGATATGTCGGGTGAAGAGGTGTTAACGCAGATAAAACAATCCTTCCCGGATATGATTGTCATTGCTATCACCGGCGATGATAATGAAGAGCGCGCAATATCACTGTTGCAGGCGGGCGCTGAAGACTACCTGATCAAACAGCACTATGAGCAAACCTATTTGATGCGCAGTATTCGCTACGCTTTGGAACGCCAGAAAGTACGCAAGGAAAATAACGCCTTACATCAGCAGCTCGATAAAAAGCGTATTCTCTTATCGATGCAAAAAGAGTTCGTTTCCAATGTATCGCACGAGATTCGCACTCCTCTGGCCGTGATTAATACTTCAGCACATATGATGGAACGGAAGCTGGATAAAACAGTGAAAACAACGGTAGGTAAATATATTGACCGTATTCACCGTTCGGTAAAAAGTCTGGAAGGCATTATAGAAAATTCACTCAAATTCAGCAGTATAGAAGAAGGAAGAATATCACTGTCATTGGAGTATTTTTCGCTAGAGCAGTTGCTTCATCAATTGGTAGAACAGTTTTGTGATATGCATGACACACAGCGTGTGGTCGTGGCGGGTGATGCGATGCCGTGTGATTATTATGGTGATCAGGCGCTATTGGAACAGGTGTTTAGCAACCTGATCTCCAATGCTATTAAATATTCGCCGGACAACTCGACAGTGACGGTGTATACGGTGCTACTCGACGATAGTGTTCGCGTGATCGTTGAAGATCACGGCATTGGCATTTCCCAGGAAGATCTGCCACGGATTGGCGACAGGTTTTTTCGCGCAGAAAACACCAAAATGGTCAGCGGCACTGGACTGGGAATCTATCTGTCCCGCTCCTTACTTGAATTGCATAAGGGGACGTTGGAATTCATCAGTGAAAAAGGGAAAGGAACCAAGGCGGTGGTTACATTACCGCGACGGTTGGGATATTCACAGCCCTCCTACACCCAGGAGCAAAAGTCAGCGTGACAGAAATCGTAGCCGTTGTAACAGGGAAGAGATAAACAGGGAGGCTACGAATAACAGGGTCGACAGGGTGATGATGGTCGGCCCGGAGGGCGTGTCCAGTGCAAGTGAGCAAAACAGCCCTGCTATGACGGATGCCATACCTATGGCGGATGAAAAGAGCGCCATGCTAACAGGGGAACGCGCCAGCTGGCGGGCGCTGGCAGCAGGAATAATCAACAGAGACGTAATCAACAACACACCGACAATCTGAATGGAGGCGGCAACCGTCAGCGTCACCATAAAAAGCAATATCCACTGCATATGGCGAGCGTTGACGCCTTCCGCTCTGGCGAGATCGTGATGCAGGGTCATGAGCAACAGCGAAGACCAGTTCAGGCACAATAATATCAGCACCAGACCGGCGGTGCCGGCAATCCAGTAAATATCCTGTCGGCTGACAGTCAGAATATCGCCAAACAGGTAACCGTGCAGATCGATGCCGCTGTTATTCGTCAGGCTGATGACGACCATGCCGATTGACAGGGACGCATGCGCTAGAATGCCAAGCAGGGTGTCGGTGGCCAACCATTGTTTCTGCTGCAGCCACAGCAACACAATCGCAAACAGTGAACAAATCAGGATGATGCCGAGATGCGTGCTAATACCATACACCATGCCGAGCGCAATACCGAGCAGGGTACTGTGCGCCAGCGCGTCGCCAAAATAGGCCATGCGCCGCCAGACGATAAAACAGCCAAGTAATCCGGCGATGAAAGCGACGCTCACCCCGGCAATCAGTGCATGCAGCAGGAATCCGTCAATCATGTGCATGCTCCTCGCGGCAGGGTTCGGCACTGTCGTGATGGTGGTGATGGTCGTGCTGATGGTGATACAGCGCCATCAGCTTCGCCATATCGTCACCGAACAGCGAAAGGAACTCGGGATCTTTTGCCACGGCATGCGGTTCACCGGAGCAACAGACATGATGAAACAGGCAGATGACCTGTTTGCTCGAAGCCATCACCAGATGCAGATCGTGCGATACCATGAGAATGGCGATATCGCGGGTGTCGTAGAGACGCTCAAGCAGCCTGTAGAAAGAGATCTGGCCGGAAATATCAAGATTCTGCGCCGGCTCGTCGAGAATCAACAGATCGGGGAAATCAAGCAATGCGCGTGTCAGCAACACGCGTTGCACTTCACCGCCGGAGAGGTGATAGAGCATATGACCCATGAGAGATGTAATCTGCGTTTCTTCGGCCAGTGGCTCAAGCTGCACTGCATCTATCCGTTTTCTGAGCGTGAGAAAATCCTTCACCCGTATCGGCAGGCTGTGATCCGCCGAGAAACGCTGCGGCACATAGCCGATCTTCAAGCCATCCTGCCGTTCTATCGTGCCGCTGTCTGGCGTTATCAGCCCCATCACACATTTCAGCAGGCTTGTTTTGCCGGCACCATTCGGGCCGATAATGGTGATAAAATCTTTCTCACCAATGTTCAGACACACCTCACGCAGGATGTCATGTCCGGCATGCGCAAGAGAAATGTTACGGGCGGTCAGCAGGGCAGTCATGAGCGGGACGTTTCATACAGCGCATCATGTAACATGATTTGTCCATGCAGGCAAATGGATTGCGTTAACATGCTACGAACCAGATTTTCTGCTTCTTGTCACACAGGTCAGGGTTCACCCGCGCCAGTACGGTTGATCCAACCAACGTGGAACAGGTGGTTGGACAGGCGCCACACAAAGAGTTCATTAAATGGGCCTCTTCTTTTGCATTGCTGTAAAACTATATAAGGGAAAACTAATAAACCAAATAGTTATTGAGAGAAATAAAGCAAAGAATATTCCATCCGGACTTTCTTCCGAAGGAGTGAGTGTATTAGACAAAATACCAAGCGTATAGGGAGCGGTAGCCCCAAAAAATATATAAATGAGCAGCGAGAGTACAACATGTACTATTAAAATGGTTACAGATAACCATCTCCAGTGAATGCGATGCCAGCAGCGAATAGAGAAAGCCAATGGTATTGGAGTATAAAGAGCCAATAAAACCGGATAAATAAAGCGTATATCTTTGCTAAAAATTATGCTTCCGCATACATAAATTAAACAAAATAATACACTATGCCCGGCAACAAACCAGACAAGCATGGCTTTGGCAAAGCTGTGTTTTCCATGCCAATAACCAAACAAATAATTTTTAAACTTCATAACCATCAAGGATAATAGCGATGTCAAATATTCAACTTACACTAAAAGATTTACAGCAACTGGACCGATTGCGCCAGACCAATCGTGAGGCAATGTATCGGCATTATGCACGGCTAACAGGCAGCGATATGGCAGCATTAATGGCTAATATTGCAAGTCAGGAAGGCGTGTTAGGGCGTTTCATCAAAGTAGCCAGCCGAAAAGTTAAAGAAAAAAGTGACAACCCTTTCGGCTTGGATCTCTTTGGCAGGATAATTCATACTAATATTGGCCAATTTCCGAAAGAAGGTATTGAAACATTGTCACAGGATGTTGCGGATAATGTATATACCGCAATCAAACAGGATATGTTGCAAGGCGGAACAGGTGTTTTATCAACAGAACAGCTTTTAAAAGCAGACAGAACAGCATGGGATAAACATGGGATTGGCGAATTTTATCCAGGTAATGAATTTATAGGTTTGAGCACACTGGATTCAGACTATCTTTCGCTTGGCAGAATGGCGAACTCTTTTTTATCGCTTGGTTCTGCCGCACTTGATGAAGTGGTCAATATCGTCATTGAAAGAGAAACAAAAGGCCCAGTTCCTACCCCTGATAGTGATGATTACTATGTACCACCCTTTGGTTATCCGGATCCGACAGCCGATAACCCCGATGTTATTACCGGAAATCAATCAAGTAGTGAACTTGGCGGTTCTTCCGGTGGTGACACTTTGTCCTTTCGTGGTTTTTTCTCGCCCATCTCCGACTTCTTTGGTGGGTTGTTTGGTGGTAGTTCGTCCGGCAGTACGTCGCAACTCATGCCACGCAGCGGTGGTGGTTTCACCCGCACCAGTACAGTGACGC
>JANQJY010000120.1 GCA_028281385.1 Rickettsiales bacterium
GCCATGTGTGCGCAAGCTGGCGCAGCGGCGGGCCAGTGCGGCGTCATGTGTCACGACCATACCGCCTTCGCCGGTGGTGACCGGCTTGACCGGATGAAAGCTGAAGATGGTGGCAGCCGTATCGCTACGCGAGCCAACGGGCGTACCGTCTGCATAGCCGGCACCCAGCGCATGTGCCGCGTCTTCCAGAATGCGGAAACCATACTGTCCGGAAAGCGACATCAGCCGTTCCATATCGAGCGGATGGCCGGCATAATGCACGGCGATGAGCAGGTCCGGCAGCCGTTTCGTTTGAGATAATTTTACTTCCAGCGCATCAAGTGACAGATTTCCGCTCACGCGGTCGCAATCGACAAAATCGATGGTGGCTCCCAAATAGCGCGCGCAATTGGCAGAAGCGACGAAACTATTGGCAGCAGTCCATACCAGACTGTCCGGTCCGATATTGAGCGTATGACAGGCTACATGCAATGCTGCCGTACCGCTGGCGACGGCCACGGCATACGGTACGTCACAGTAATCTGCAACTGATCGTTCGAATGCCGGAACGAGCGGACCGGTAGTCAGAAAATCGGATTGAAGGCACGCAACAACCGCGTCAATGTCGCTCTCATCCAGTGATTGGCAACTATAAGGAATAAATCGCCTGCTCATGTGACATCACGCTGCAGCCGGTTGGGCAGAGATTGTATCCTGTAACAGCTTTTGCATGTCTTCCGCACTCAATACCCATTCATTGGTCCCGGAATTATATTCGAATCCGTCTTCCACCAGTGCACCTTTTTCGCCTTTGGCGTTGGTGGTGTAATCAATGATACGGTTGAAGCTGAAGGCCGGATAAATCACATAGTGATCGTCGAATTCCAGCGTGTGATGACAATTCTCGGCAGGGCACATCACTTCATGCAGTTTTTCGCCTGGCCGGATACCAACGGTTTTGGTCGGCATGTCGGGCGCGATGACACCGGCAAGGTCCATAATGTTCATCGACGGAATTTTCGGCACGAAGATCTCGCCGCCCTGCATGCGCTCAAAACATTCAAAAACAAAACGAATCCCTTGGTTCAACGTGATCCAAAACCGTGTCATGCGCGGATCGGTAATCGGCAATTCTTCGGCGCCGTCTTCCTGCAGTTTGTTGAAAAACGGAATCACGCTGCCGCGGGAACCAACCACATTGCCATAGCGTACAACGGAAAAGAGCGTCTTTTTCGCACCCATAGTGTTATTTGCTGCGGCGAATAATTTGTCTGACGCCAGTTTGGTTGCACCGTAAAGATTGATCGGGTTGGCCGCCTTGTCTGTTGACAGGGCAATGACCTTTTTTACGCCATTGGCGGCAGCCGCTTTACACACATGTTCCGCTCCCAGGATATTGGTACGCACGGCTTCGATCGGGTTATATTCCAGCGCTGGCACCTGTTTCAGAGCAGCGGCATGAATGGCGTAATCCACCCCTTCGAAAGCCTGATCAAGGCGCAGAGGATCACGCACATCGCCGAGAAAAAACCGCATGCAATCCTGTGTAAATTCTTGCTGCATTTCAAACTGCTTGAATTCATCCCGCGAAAAGATGATGAGCTTCTTGGGTTTCCATTTTTTCAGGATCATACGTGTACAGGCCCGTCCGAAGGATCCTGTACCACCGGTAATGAGGATTACTTTATCGTTAAACATACGTTGTTTTCATCGCTTGTTCATAAATCAAAACTCATCTTGCAAAGAAAGCCGATGTCTGCAAGGTTTTTATTGCCATTATTCAAGAATTTTCGTCGGAATAACAGGTTGATTTATGCTGCAATTTTCTACCAGTAGTATTGCTACCGGGCTGCGGGCGCTGACATTGCTCAGTAAATTGATCCTGCTGCTGGCGATGACCCGCTATCTGCAGGCGGAAGATATCGGGGTGTATGGGCTGCTGGTCGGAGCGGCAAATATCGCCATCGCGCTGATCAGCTTTGCGTTTTATAATTATACGCAGCGTCAGTTCATGGGTGCAGCATCCGGTATGCAGGCGCATTACCTGTTCAATCAGGGGGCTTTTCATCTAACGATGTATGGCCTGTTTCTGCCTGTCTCCTGGCTGGTCTGTTATCTGGGATTGCTGCCTATGGCAGTCTGGCCGTGGTTTGTTGTCTTGACGATCACCGAACATATGGCGGCGGAATGTTATCGTATCAATCTCTTCGCCAAACGGCCGGTCATGGCCAATATCGGGCTGTTTGTACGGGCCGGTTTGTGGGCTTACGTCGTGTCTGCTCTGTTGTGGTGGACAAGGGGCGAGTTCGGGCTGAACGGTATCTGGTGGGTATGGCTGGGGGCGGTGCTATTGGCTATTCTGGTACTACTGCCGCCCATCATTAAATTGAACTGGTCTGTTCCGGAATCGAAACAACTCAGCCTGCCTTGGATCAGACAGGGGATTCGCACGTCCGGCTATTATGTGATTACGGCGATATCCAGCCGCGCCACACAATATATTGATTTATTCTTCATTCAGTCTTTTCTGGGACTGACGCAGGTGGGAATTTACGTGTTCTTTATCGGGATTTTCCGCGCCATGCAGAATCTGGTGCAATCGGGTATTTCCATTATTCTACTACCGCATGTCGTTGAAGCCTATAAGGCAGGAGACATGGCGCATTATAAAAGGCTTCAGCATCAGACGCTGATTGGTACGCTCATCAGCAGCGCAGTTGTCTGTGCCGGGATATGGATCATCATCGATCCGCTGCTCGGCTGGATCGATAAGGCCAGTTTCGCAGAGGCAAAACCACTGCTTTATTATCTGATGCCGTCGGTGTTTTTATCCTGCGCGGCTGATGTGCCGATGCATGCGCTCTATGTGCGCGAAAAAGACCGCCTGCTGATGATGTGTGATCTTCTTACCTTTGTGATTTTTTGTGTGGCCTGTGCCGTCTGTATACCGCTCTATGCGCTTGAAGGGGCGGCGATGGCCGTGTTGATCGCATCTGCGGCATTGCTTGTCATCAAAACCGTTGCCGCCACCTGGGTAGTCAGGCAGGAAAATGCATCATGACGAAGCAGCTTTTTATTCATATCGGCATGCATAAAACGGCCACGACCCTGCTGCAAAACACGTTTCAGGATTACCACGCAATATTACTGGAAAAAGATGTGTGGTATGACCGGCGTGAGGGCTATGATCTCGGCACGGTGATGATGGGAGAATCTCCATTACCGGAAGATAAGATTACGTCTTATCAAGCGCAATTTCACACGCTCCATGAAACATGCGGTGCCGACAAAATATTCTGGAGTTGCGAGGGCTTCACAGGAGATTTTACCAGGAATTACAGTCATCATAAAATGCTGGCGAAGGATCTGGCAGCCATAACGCAAGGCTATGATGTCACACTGATCGCCACGGTCCGGCGGCAGGACAGTTTTATCGAATCCGCCTATCAGCAAATGGTGAAGCAGGGAGATCTTCGTGATTTTTCCACGTTTCAGCAGCGGGTGAATATCAGGAAATTTGACTGGTATAAGCTGTTAACGGGTTATAAGAGCTATTTTCCGGACAGTGCTATCCATGTATTTCCTTATGAAATGATGGTACCGGAAGATCGTAGCGCGCTGATGCGTGCGATTTTGGGCGTCATGGATGTTGAACTTGATCCGGCGGTCAGCAATGTCACCAACCCGTCCTTATCATCTACAGGGATGTTTTTTGCCGGGCTGCTTTCCTCGATACCCGGTCACCGGCCGCGTGCGATGATCCGGAAACTGATTGAAATGGCTTTTCCCAAAGCGCCGGGCGAGTCCTTTGACATACTGTCCGACAATCTGCGTTTTGAATTGTTGGCGCGTTATAAGGAACCAAATAAAAAACTGTTTGGTGAGTTGATCAAAAATGATGAGTGGAGGAACTATTATCTGGGAGAGGAATCATAGCCGTTTTACTCCGGCATGATCATAAACCCGCACCACTTCATTATAGCGTTTCCGGGTGAAATATCCCGCCTCGATCATGTCTTCCAGTTGAATCGAATAGGCATTGATTTTAGGATAAAAATGTTTACAGTTGGCGAGTGCTGAACTGCAGTAACTGACAATATTGCCAAAGCCGTATTCAGCAACGACAGCTTCAATAGGGCGTGAATCTTCGATAAGAGTAAACCCTGCTTTTTGATAGACTTCCATTTCCCGTTCACGCCGGATATGATGCATTTTCACATAACATTTACCGCCGGTCAGCGCCTGTAACTGCTCAATGGTATGCGCGTGAAATGCCTGCCAGACAGCTTCACTCTTGCCGGTGTTGAACCAGTAATGCTGATCAAGAAACAGCCATTTATCGCTGTCCAGTTCATGTCCTTTCTGCTGACTGGGCGAGGGAATGCGGCTGATCGGCTTGTCATGCTGCAGCACCACCTTTGAAGGCTGAAAGGCATAAATATGTTCAATACGCGGATGGTCAATGCCTATGATATGGCCGGTATAGGGACTGCTGACAATAGGAAACAGACCAGTTTTACTTAACGTCATTTTAATCGTATCTTTCAGAAATTGTCTGACGCCGACAGTTTCATCGAGATAGATACCGATCCCCTCATCATACACATGAAAATGGCATCTGTCGGCTAATTCACTATCGAAAAAGATCTGATTATTCTGGAACCAGTGCAGATCGGATAGCAAAATGATATCGCCTTGCTGTGCATGATCTTTCACGGCGGAAAGGTTATCGCGCATGCGTCTTGCCGCTTTGGGTCTGTATCGCCAGAAGGGCTCGGCATACAGATGGATGTGCTCCACATTGATATTCTCTGTCGACTGATAGCCGCCTTCTCCCCCTTCGATGAAGAATAACGCGTTCTCCTCGGAAAAAGCAGGCATGCTGCGTAACATCTGTTCAGCCACGAATAACTGAAGAGGTGTGTGAATTAAAAAAAGATATCTGGACATAGCCTGGGACCTAGCTGCCGGTCCCGGCATGTTTTACAGGAACATTCAGATAATACTGCTCTTTATAATGCATGCGGTATAATATGATGCTGACGGCAGCGGATAGCATGAAAACGATATTCAGTGGATATACCACCAGTGAGGGCACGCCGAAATTAGCGATCATATAACCGATGGTATGGCCCATTGCTCCCATTGCGAAAGCATAGGCATAGCCATCCGTTGTATGTTTTCGTACATAGGTCATATTACTGACGGTGAGAACGGCAGTATAAACAAATACCAGAAACGGCAGCAGGCCCAGATGTGAAATAATCAGCATATGCCCGTTTTCCGACATTCTCAGGGTCGGCATCAATCCAAAATAAGATGCTAGTTCCAACTCAAACATATCGGAAATAAAGTCACCGCGCCGCTCGACCGACATGCCCTTTAATTCATACCAGTATTTTATCAATCTGAGCGTTTCCTCCCATCCGAAAGCGCTGATCACCACAACCACGCCCGCGGCAATGGAAGCAAGTACGCGTATTAACTTTAATGGCCGGGTGGCATAATAGATACTGAGTACAATTCCTGCACCAAACAGGGTGCCGGCGACACCGGAGATGGACTGGGTTAACAGCAGAGAAATAGCGCCTACAATAAGCAATGTCCTTTTGAGAGTAGGGCTTAAAGGTGAAAAGGCGATGAAGGGGATAATAAATGCGTGAAACAGGGCAAAGCTGTTGGGATCATCCCAGATGGCGCCGAAACGGATGAAAATGGAATTGCTGTAGGCCAGTGCCGGTAGTCGGCCGGTGGTGATGTAAAGCGCTAGTTGCAGGGCATTCACCGCATAGGCAATGATCACGAACCATAAGACCATGCGATGGATTTTTTTGGTATCGATATGATCAAACCGGCAAAAGGTTACCACCATCAGTGCAATCGAGAAAATGGAAATCTCAAACAGATAAAACAGGCCGGGATAGATTGCGACGATTGCGACCGTCAGGCAGATCACGAACAGCCAGCCGATCGCCAGCATTGCCTGCGAGAGGGTAATGCGTCGCAGCGGGTCGTAATAACGGGTGAAGAAATAGCCGCAGATACCAAGGAAGATAAGGTATTTTCCCCATTGCAAAAAGGCGGGGGTATCGCTGTAGGTCGGGCTGGTTGTAGTCGAGTTGATCTTAAAGGGATAGCGATAACTCAGATAATAAAAGGCTAGAAAAAACAACAGCAGCAAAAACCGCGTGGCGGGGCTGGTTTGGTCTGCCAGTTTGTGTTTCAGCGCTCCCATGTCCACACAGTAGCGAAAAACAGCTTAGGCTACAATAAAAGCCATGTGACTACGGGCAGTGAATTGATGTTTAAGGGATATTAATGGGCGTTGGTGGTTTTAATGACAACAATCACCGTTTTGCACAGGATCTTGATATCCTGCCACAGGTTCCACTGTTCAATATAATGATTGTCCAGATCGACGCGGCCCTGAATATCGTTATGACAGGCAATATATCCACGGTACCCTTCGATTTGTGCCAGGCCGGTGATGCCAGGCTTCATACGGAACCGCGCGTCATAGTGACGTACGGTCTTGCGGAATTCGTGATCATGTTCGATGGCATGCGGGCGCGGGCCGATCAGCGACATGTCGCCCAGCAATACATTGAACAGCTGCGGCAGCTCGTCCAGGCTGGTTTTGCGCAGCCAGATACCGGAACGGGTGGCGCGCAGGTCGCCTTTGACGGCTTGTTTGACGCCGGTTTCATTGCAAGCGGTTTCCGTCATGGTGCGGAATTTATAGATCGTGAATAATTTGCCGTTCAGGCCGGTGCGCCGCTGGGAAAAAAATACCGGTCCTGGGCTGTCCAGTTTGATGATAAGCATAAGTAACAGACATGCCGGAATGATCAGCGGCATTGCCACTAAAATGGCCAACCGGTCAAGTGTCTGCTTAATGTGTAATGTAACAGCACTATGATTCGGAGTCGGGCGCGTATAGGCGCTTAGCGTAATACCATTGAAGGATAATTCGGAAGCCGATACCTGCTTGAATTGACCCACTAATTGTGTGTTTTCCTCTTTAAACCGCATAACCCTGTCCCTAATTAGAACGACCGCTATTTTATTGACTATAAATCATAAAGGTTACAGATTTATTAACAAAGCAAAGAATATGCCTAAAAAGCGAACTAACGTTGTATTTCTTTTTTGAAATAGTCAATTGTGTCTTTTAAACCCTCTTCCAGAGCCACTTTCGGTTCCCAATTGAGAAGGTCTTTTGCTTTTTCAATGTTCGGTTGACGTTGGGTGGGATCATCCTGTGGCAATGGCTTATGGACGATTTTCGAAGAGGACTTTGTCATCGCAATGACCTGTTCAGCCAGTTCCAGGATGCTGAACTCGGACGGGTTTCCGACATTGACCGGTCCGGTGATGTCCGGTGCGGTGTTCATAAAGGTGACCAGCGCTTTGATCATATCCGAATAATAGCAAAAAGAGCGGGTTTGCGAACCGTCACCATAGACGGTGATATCCTCGCCGCGTAATGCCTGCAAGATGAAGTTGGAGATTACCCGTCCGTCATCGGCGGCCATGCGCGGGCCGTAGGTGTTAAAAATTCGCACCACCTTAATTTCAGTGCCGACCTGGCGGTGATAGTCGAAACATAAGGTCTCAGCACAACGTTTGCCTTCATCGTAACAGGCACGTGGCCCGATCGGATTGACATTGCCCCAATATTCTTCCGACTGCGGATGCACTTGCGGGTCGCCGTACACTTCGCTGGTTGAGGTATGCAGCAGCCGGATGCGTTTGCGCCGTGCCAGCTCAAGCATGTTGATGGTGCCTTCGACCGAAGCGCGTGTAGTCTGAATCGGATGGCGCTGATAATGAATCGGTGAGGCCGGACAGGCGAGATTGTAAATAGCACTGACCTCAAGCGAGATTTTTTCGATGACGTCATGACGCAGCACCTCAAAATTCGGGTGCGACAGGAGGTGATGAATATTTTTGCGCTGGCCGGTATAGAAATTATCCATACACACCACTTCATGGCCGTCGGCAATCAGCCGGTCGCATAAATGTGATCCCAGAAACCCGGCGCCGCCGGTCACGAGTATGGCGCGCATAATACTTTCTCCTTGAGCTGGCATCAGCTATAGTCGGACTCGTATAAGAGTGCAACCATGGAGACAGCATGCCCCATTTAACCGTAGACGCACGTATGATTGCCCTTTCCGGTATCGGTATGGTTATCCGCCATATATTGAAACGCTTGCCGGAACATTTGCCGGACTGGCAGATAACGCTGATCGGTGAAAAAGCCGTGATCGCGGAGCAATTGGAGCATGCGGACGCATTCACGGTGATGGCGTGTTCGGCTCCCATTTATTCACTCAAAGAACAAAAAGAGGTGCCGAAGGCAATTCCCGACGATACGGATCTGTTATGGTGTCCGCATTATGTGATTCCGCTGTTGTATAAGGGGAAAATGGTGGTGACGGTGCATGATGTCTGTCATCTTGCCTGGTCGGACTATCGCAATGCCTGGCACAAACGGCTCTATGCCGGCGGTATGCTGTGGGTGGTGGGAAGAAAAGCGGCACGTGTGATTGCTGACTCCGATTTTACCAAAGCCGAGATTGCCCGTTATACGCCGATTCCATTAGAAAAAGTGCAGACGATTTTATGCGGTGTTGATGAGGCATGGTTTGAGGTGACAAAACCGCCGGTAGCCGAGGTGCCGTATCTATTGTATGTTGGCAATGTCAAACCGCATAAGAATTTGCTGCGTCTGCTGCATGCCTTTGAAAAGGTCAAAGACGACATTCCGCATACGCTCACTATCGTCGGTCGTCGTGAAGGCTTTATCCATGACGATAAAGAGGTAGCGGACTATGCGGGGCGGCTGGGCGATCGTGTGCGCTTTACCGGCTTTGTCAGTGACGAAGAATTGAAAACCATCACCGCCGGGGCGGAGATGCTGGTCATGCCGTCGCTCTATGAAGGCTTCGGCCTGCCGCCACTGGAGGCCATGGCCTGCGGTGTGCCGGTGGTCTGTTCTGATGCGGCATCATTGCCCGAAGTCTGCGGTGATGCGGCGCTGATGATGGATGCGCATCGGGCCGATGAAATCGCGGTAAAGATCAGACAACTGGTAATGGATGAGGTGCTCAGGGCGCAGCTGATAGAAAAAGGCAAAACACAGGCACGCCAACTGAGCTGGGACACAGCAGCACGGGCTTATGCCGAGGTGTTTAAAAATGTTGTCGGCTAATGTTTCACACGCTTTAATTGCTTCAATACATCTACCGCATCAAATCGTAGCAATTCGGCCAGTGTTAAAAACTCAACAACATCAAGACGACGCTGACCGCTCTCCATCCGGGCAATGAATGATTGATATTCGTCTAATTTTTCAGCAAGCTCACTTTGCGTTAGCCCTGCTTTTTCTCTGTAACGAATTAATAGTTCAATAAGCTTTTGATGGCGTTTGGTTGTTAGCGTTTTTTCCACAAGTTCCTCGCTCTTAATGTGCGAGGCCTTTACTTAATCTGTTTTTCAGATTATCTTAAAAATAGATAATCGAATGAGAAAGAATATCATTATGACCCAGGATGATCGCTATCATGTTGTCATGAATGCGTTGTGGTTTTCAGCCATTCACTATAGGCCGGAAGAAGGAAAATTATTGGCCTATGTCAATGTCGAGCAGGCAACACATGCAATATTAGGTATGCTGGATGATCTGGAGTTGCTTCCGGCGCTTCCGCCAGCAGTAGCTTAATAATACCCCAATGTCCCATCCTGTGCGCGTTTGAGGTCGGTCTCGGCCATCATCTGCACCAGTTCGGTGAAACTGGTTTTCGGCTCCCATCCCAGTTTTTCTTTGGCTTTTGACGCATCGCCGATGAGCAAATCTACTTCTGCCGGACGGAAGAATTGCGAATTGACCTGCACCACCACCTTGCCGGAATCGGCATCAACGGCTTTTTCCTCCTCGCCTTCACTTTCGAAGTGCAGCTTGATATCCATGGCCTCGGCGGCAAGCGTGACAAATTCACGCACCGTATGCGTCCTGCCGGTGGCGAGCACATAATCATCCGCGTCTTTCTGTTGCAGCATTTGCCACATGCCTTCAACATAATCGCCGGCAAAGCCCCAGTCGCGCGAGGCGTCCATATTACCGAGTTCCAGCACCTCGCGCTGGCCGGTTTTGATTTCGGCGAGATGGCGGGTGATTTTGCGTGTAACAAACTCTCTTCCGCGCAGAGGTGATTCATGGTTGAACAGGATACCCGAGCAGCCGAAAATATTATGCGCTTCGCGGTAATTCACCGTCATCCAGTGCGCATAGAGTTTGGCGACACCGTAAGGACTGCGCGGATAAAAAGGCGTCGATTCATTTTGCGGTGTCGTTTGCACCTTGCCGAACATTTCCGAGGTGGAGGCCTGATAGAACCGGATTTTTGGGTTAGTACGGCGGATCGCCTCGAGCAGGCGGGCCGGGCCGAGCGCATCGACGTCTGAGGTGTAGATTGGCTGATCGAAAGAGGCGGCAACAAAGCTCTGCGCTGCGAGGTTGTAGATTTCATCGGGCTGCACCTTGTCCAGCGCTGCCTGAATGTTGGAGAATTCCAGTAACTCCAGATCAACATCGCGGATGTCTTTGCGGAGGTTGAATTCATCCAGACGGCTGGGTACGGAGGAGGCATTGCGGCGTTTGGCGCCATACACCTCATAGCCGTTTTCCAATAGCAGTTTAGCGAGATAGGCGCCGTCCTGGCCGGTGATGCCGGTAATCAATGCTTTTCTGGTCATGGCCTCTGGTGCACCTCCCACGCTTTGTCGATATAGTCTGTCAATGCTGTTCTGAAACGTTCTTCGGAAAAACGCAAGGCATTCTCGCGACAGGCTTCGGATGATATTTTTTTACCGGCCGATTCCATCTGGGCGACGGCTTCTTTTAACGCTTCAGGAGTTTGTGAGTGAACGAAAAGTCCGGTCGCATTTTTTTGGCTAAGCGGGATGACTGTATCCAGTGCGCCGCCGGCGCCGTAAGCCATGACCGGCACACCGCAGGCCTGCGCTTCGACCGGCGCGATGCCGAAATCTTCCTTTGCCATCATGATGAAAGCTCTGGCATGGCAGACATAGTGGTGAAGCGTTTCAGCATCGACATGCCCGGTCATGGTAATGTTTGCTTTGCCTCTGGCAATCGCCTCGATTTTCTTCCTGTCCGGTCCGTCACCGATAATTACCAATTTTTTATCCGGCATGTCGGCAAAGGCGCGGGCAATCACATCAACGCGTTTATAGGGCACCAGACGGCAGGCGCTGACATAATAATCGTCGCGCGTCCCGGCAGGTGTAAACTGCTCGACATCGACTGGCGGGTGAATCACATCGGCGGAGCGTCGGTAAAGTTTTTCAATACGCCGGGCAATGAAACGCGAATTGGCGATGAAACGGTCCGGGCGGTTGGCGCTGACTACATCCCAATTGCGGATTCTATGCAGTAGATAATGTGCAGCCATACCTTTTAATTTACTTAATATACCGCTGCCGGCGAGATACTCATGCTGCAGATCCCAGGCATAACGGATGGGGGAATGACAATAGCAAATATGCAATTGGTCCGGTCCGGTAATGGCGCCTTTGGCCACCGCATGAGATGAGCTGATAACAATATCATAGCTACTGAAATCGAATGCTTCAATCGCATAGGGCATCAGTGGCAGATAATGACGAAAATATTTTCCGGCAAACGGCAGCGATTGGATGAAAGATGTTGTTACCACTTTGCCTTTAAGGAAAGCACGCTCTTCTTCCGGCATCACATCGATCAGTGAGAACAGATCGATTTTGGGATAGCTCTCGATAATCTGTGCGTTGACCCGCTCGGCACCGGC
Organism: Rickettsiales bacterium; assembly: GCA_028281385.1. Lineage (GTDB taxonomy): Bacteria > Pseudomonadota > Alphaproteobacteria > Rickettsiales > UBA3002 > JANQJY01. The sequence continues at coordinate 11,832 of JANQJY010000120.1, forward strand.
ATAGCTTTGATACCATTCATAAGCGAGGGCGATAGATAAAGAATCAGTCATCTGGCCTATTTAGAAGAGAAAAGCGACGCCAGCCTCCGAACCAGAAAGGAAGAAGGTAGGAAGACAGCATTATTTAAAATCGTACCGGTGACGTTAATACCAAATTCCTGAAGCTGATGAATTAAACGCGCGTTTAAAATGACACTGCTGTTGTAACCAGCAACTACTAGGACACTTCCGGAAAATTCCAACGCTTCAGGATGGTATAATGCAACATCATGCGGATAGTCGATGATCACTACATCATAAACGGTAGCAACTTTTTTCATCAAATTCTGAAAATTGGCATGTGATAGCAAGCGAGTCGCATTCGGTGCGTGCTCGCCGGCCGGCAAAATCCACAGACCGGATGTTTCATCCTGGCGAACGGCTTTATCAATGGTTTCTGCCCCGATAATCACATTCGACAAACCTACGTCATTAGACAGATCAAACGCTTCATGCAGGAGGGGATCGTCAATATTCCCATCAACAAGTAATACTTTGAGTTTTCTATGTGCTGCAGCAGTGGCAAGGTTTGCTGCTACGAAGCTGCATCCCTGACCGTCCATACCGCTGGTCATTGAGATAATGTTGTTGTCAGCACAGTGGGTAATGAAATCAATTTTACGGGCCAGTTCGGCAAAGCGGTCAAACGCTTCGGAATAATCGTCCCTTACAAGTGCGATTCGGAATTTTTTGCGGAATGGCGTACGATAGCTGGGAATGGTTGCCACAACTGGCAGATGCAGCATACGGCGCAGTAGTGAAGATGAAGTGGCCTTGGCAAATGTCAGGCTGTCATGTAGCAGCACCCAACTGGCGCTTAGGATAAAGCCCAGCATGGCAGCCAGTACGATGATGCGTTTACTGTTAGGCAATACCACTTCTGGAAATTCGCTTGGCGGGTCAATTATCTGCGCATAGCCGGGCGAACTGGCAATATCGATTTTCTCTTCATTCAACTTGGCGACATTCTCTTTATATTGTTTATCCAATGCTTCAATTTCACGCATCAGCTCCACCAGTTGTTTTTGCTGTTGTGGCATGCGGTGAATACGTGCTTCGAGTTCGCGTTTTTGTTTTTGCAGCGCCATCATCTGATCCAGCAATATTTGATAGGTCGGATGTTCCGGCGTGTAGTAATTCTGCGCTTCTTCGAATTTGGTTCTGAATTCGTCCAGCCTGTGATCGAGCTCTGTTGCGCGTTTAAGTGAAAACTCCTCTTCCAGATCCAGATCGATAAAACCTTCGGTTTCGCGAAGAATTTTTAATTCGAGTTCCTTGCGTTGCAGTTGTTTAAGGTCATTTTCTACGGCCTGTCTTAAAAAGTGGGCGGATTGATGTGCTCTGGCGGACTGGCGCTGTTTGCTCTGGCTGATATATTCATCGATCAGAGCATTGAGGAACTGTTTGGCAAAGGCCGGATTGGGATACGTGAACGTCACCCGCATCATGTCCGATGCATTCAGGCTCTGGTAACTAACATCCAGATACGCCTGGAGGGAGGAGACATAGGAATTGGCATTACGCGGGATTAATGTAAATTTTTGTCCGGGGACAACATGCTTCCCTTCAACATGAATGCTGGAATTACCACCCTCCGGTGACCGGAGTGTAAAGCGATCTTCCTCCTCGGCAGTGAGAATGAAAGAGCGGTTTATCAGGCGAGGGTCCACGTCGAACGTTTCGATTGTTAATTCGGTCGGTGGTACCCAGCGATTGGCAAAAGGCAATAGGTTTTCAACATAAGGCGGGCGGTGAATAAGGATTTCAACCGGTGGACCGAATGAGTCCAGTGCGTCTTTGACGAGTGACCATGACCGCACGATACTCATTTCCGAGCCAAGCGAAGTTTCACTGGTCAACTGTGTGGCGCCGGGATTGATGCGCAGTACGGCGCTGTATTGGTAATGCGGTGCGGTCCATAACAGATACAGGATAGCCAGGACGACAAACAGCAATATGGTGTTGATAATATCACGCTTGCCACGGCGAATTTTGGCGGCGATTTCAGGAATGCCCTGTTCTTCCTGATACACGGAATAGGGCATAGGAGGCTCAAGAGATGGTGTGGTTGCCTGATTCATCGTTAATATGTGTCACCATCAAAGGGTTGAGCGCTAATGAAGGTGGACAGATTGGAGGGGACAATCTGCGAAATAAAGCGGCTCCAATGGGTGACACGTGACGTGCCGACATAAACAACATCGCGCGGTTGCAACAGGAACCGATCAGCCAGGGCATAATTTTGCGCGGAGCTTGCATCCAGATGATAAATATCCACCATTGGGTGTGCGGCTGTTTTCATATTCGGCGTGGCAGAGGAGTGCATGGTGGAAGCGGGCATATAGATATCAGCGGCGCGACGCAAAACATAGATCTGATTGGCCGCGGCTGTTATCAAATTCAGGCTGCCGGCATCACTTAACGCATCCGCCAGCGTCATTTGACCGGCGTGAATTGATAATGCCCGCGGTCGGCGCACTTCTCCGATCACAAAGACACGATTACGATGGTTGCCGGGAATCACCAGTATGTCACCGCCGCGCAGGCGTTTATTTTGTGACGCATCTCCTTCATAGTAAAGCGTAAGAAGATTGATGGGCTCTTCCTGCCCATCTTCGCGCACGATTTTCGCGTTTTCCAAATCTGCTTCTTCCTTCAGCCCTTCCGCACGGCCGATAGCATCCAGCACGAAGGTGCCCCAGTCGCCCATGCGCTGCGAGCCGGGCTTGTTGACTTCTCCGGTCACGGCAATGCGTCCGGCATTATATTCCAGCACGCTGACGTCCACTTTTGGATTGACGAAAAATTTACTCAGACGGTTGCGTACCTTTTTACGTAATTGTGAAGGCGAAAGCCCGATGACACGCATTTCCCCCGCGAAGGGATAGAAAATCGTGCCTTCTTCAGAGACTGTTACTCCCAGTTGTTTGTTGCTGAGTGCCTGTTGATTGGAAAAGGACAAGGTTTCGCGCTCCCACAGTTTAATGTAAAGCACGTCGCCGATGCCGATTTTGTAACTGTAATCTTTTTCTTCATTTGCATCACTGAAAGTGCCATCTTCAGGCGGTTCGGGCAATGTTTTATGGGCAATTTCGCGTCGTTTGCGTTCCTGGTGGCGGATCAGATCGCTATCAATGCTATGTGTCTGGTAGCCGAGATTATCCGGTGCGGCAATACCGGGAAGCCCGGGACCAACACACGCTATTACCAGCAGAAGACCTGGCAAAGCCAGCCACTGCATGATTCGCTTTTTTGTCGCATTACCTGCAGAATAATGCATTAACACGCCTCCCCTCACACGCACTTCATACTGCAGCACATGTTGTATTTTACCTATTTAATTACTACATGTTGCCATGCGTTACCACTATTTTTACATGATTTATCCTGGCAGAGCCTAAGGATAATATTGTGCATAACAGATTTATCCCATGCCGTGTCTGTGGAAGGGGTGAGTAAACTAATTTAGAAATAATGAAAATATGATAAAGACTAATTCACAGTTCTTTCCAGATTGACAGTGTCTTTGTCACCCTATCAATTAGAGCGAACGATGTAAGTCGCAACGACTGAAGGAGCTGGCGATGAGGGAATGGAGACGGTATAATAACCTATCTTTTTTACTTTAGGTTTATTGCCTGCAGCTCAGTAGATAGAGTGGTATATAGTAGTTTGAAGACGGCTTCATATACTATATGTTGTATGACAATATCAGGCCGAATATGAACAAGGTGCGATATAATGCTGAAAGTAAATAATAAAATAAAAAACAAAAACAATTGCCACTTTGTGCTGGACATGCAGCCACAAGATATAGTATGTTTATTCCACGACACAGCTAGATGTAGCAGATCAATAACGTCGTTACGCCAATAAAAAGAATAAGGAGTGTGCCATGCCCCATCATCATCTGACCACCGATGCCGCCCGTGATAATAAACTGACCGAATTTGGCAAGGCCACCTTGTCTGATCGGTATTTATTGCCCGAGGAAAGTTATCAGGATTTATTTGCGCGGGTCGCAGCTTATTACGGCGATGATGAAGCGCATGCCGAACGTCTGTATGATTATATCAGCCGATTATGGTTTATGCCGGCGACGCCGATTTTGAGCAATGGCGGCACCAAGCGCGGCTTGCCGATTTCCTGTTTTCTCAATGAGACCGAAGACAGCCTGAAAGGCATTGTCGATTTATGGAATGAAAATGTATGGCTGGCCTCGCGTGGTGGCGGTATCGGCAGCTACTGGGGCAATCTGCGTTCGCTGGGCGAAAAAGTTAGCCGTAATGGCAAGACCTCGGGTGTGATCCCGTTCGTGCGGGTGCAGGATTCGCTGACGCTGGCGATTTCGCAAGGCTCGCTGCGGCGCGGATCATCGGCGGTCTATCTCGATATTTCGCATCCGGAGATCGAGGAGTTTATCGAAATCCGCCGTCCCACCGGCGGCGATCCCAACCGCAAGGCGCTGAATCTGCATCATGGTGTGGCGATTACTGATGCGTTTATGGAGGCGGTCGAAAAAGGCGATGACTGGAATCTGATAAGCCCGCATACCGGTGAGGCCGTCGATACGCTCAAGGCGCGTGATTTGTGGGCGAAGCTGCTGACCACGCGGGTGGAGACCGGTGAGCCTTATATCATCTACATCGACACGGTGAACAAGGCGATTCCCGAGCATCACAAGGAAGTCGGGCTGACAGTCAAAATGTCGAATCTCTGTTCGGAAATTACCCTGCCGACCGGCCCGGATCATGTAGACGGCAATCGCACGGCGGTGTGCTGTCTGTCGTCGCTGAATCTTGAGACCTATGACGAGTGGAAAGAGGATGAGCGTTTCATCGAAGACGTCATGCGGTTTCTCGATAATGTATTGCAGGATTTTATTGAGAATGCGCCGGACTCCATGGAGCGCGCAAAATATTCGGCGATGCGCGAACGCTCGGTCGGGCTCGGGGTGATGGGATTTCATTCCTATCTGCAATCGAAGATGATTCCGTTCGAATCAGTGATGGCGAAAGTGTGGAACAAGAAAATGTTCCAGCATATTCGCAAGGAGGCCGATGCGGCTTCGGTCAAACTGGCCGAAGAACGCGGCGCCTGCCTCGATGCGGCGGAGCTTGACGTCAAAGAGCGCTTTTCCAATAAAATGGCGATTGCGCCGACGGCGTCGATCTCGATTATCTGCGGCAATGCCTCGCCGGGGATCGAACCGTTTGCCGCCAACGCTTTTACCCAGAAAACCCTGTCCGGCTCGTTCCAGGTGCGCAACCGCTATCTCAAGCAGCTGCTCGCCGAGAAGGGCAAGGATACCGATGAGATCTGGTCGTCGATCACCACGCATGAAGGCTCGGTGCAGCATCTCGATTTTCTCGATGAGAATGAAAAGCTGGTGTTCAAGACCGCCTATGAAATGGATCAGCGCTGGATCGTCGAACATGCGGCCGATCGCGCGCCGTTTGTCTGTCAGGCGCAGTCGGTGAATATCTTCCTGCCCGCCGACATCCATAAGCGTGATCTGCATATGCTGCATTATATGGCGTGGAAAAAAGGTGTGAAAAGCCTGTATTACTGCCGCTCCAACTCGATGCAGCGTGCGGATAAGGTCTCGCACAAGGTGCCGGAAATTCAGCTCGAGATGAGCCTGAAGAAAAAACAGGAAAGCACGTATGAAGAGTGTCTGGCATGTCAGTAGTATTATGTCACCCCGCACTTGTTGCGGGGTCTGGAGCCGCAAGTTGATGATAAGCAATTGTGGCACAAGATCCCGGCACGCGCTTCGCTGATGCTCGCTGGCCGGGATGACGGTTTTAAACGATTAGGAGTAGTACGGAGAATAATCATGAGCCTTCTAGATGCCAAGCCCATCTACAAACCCTTTCATTATCCCTGGGCCTATGATGCCTGGCTGATGCAGCAGCGCATTCACTGGCTGCCCGAAGAAGTGCCGCTGTCGGACGATGTCAAGGACTGGAAAAAAAATCTGACGCCGGAGGAAAAAAATCTCCTCACCCAGATTTTCCGCTTCTTCACCCAGGCGGATATCGAGGTCAATAATTGCTACATGAAACATTACACCCGCGTGTTTCAGCCGACCGAGGTGCAGATGATGCTGGCGGCCTTTTCCAATATGGAAACGGTGCATATTGCCGCCTATTCGCATCTGCTCGATACTATCGGCATGCCCGAAGTTGAATATCAGGCCTTTATGAAATACAAGGAAATGGCCGATAAATATGATTATATGCAGCAGTTCGGCGTCGATACCAAGGAAGACATCGCTACCACCATGGCGGTGTTCGGTGCCTTTACCGAAGGGCTGCAGCTATTCGCATCCTTTGCGATTTTGCTCAACTTCCCGCGTTTCGGCAAAATGAAGGGGATGGGGCAGATCGTGACCTGGTCGGTGCGCGACGAATCGCTGCATACCCAGTCGATCATCCGCCTGTTCAAAACCTTCTGCGAGGAGAATCCGGAAGTATGGAACGATGAGTTGCGCTCACGTTTATACGTCGCCTGTAACACCATCGTGACGCATGAAGACGCCTTTATCGATCTCGCCTTCGGACTGGGCGACGTCGAGGGGCTGACGGCGAATGAAGTGAAGCAATATATCCGCTATATTGCCGATCGCCGTCTGGCGCAGCTGGGCCTGCAGCCGATGTATCAGATCGAAAACAACCCGCTGCCGTGGCTTGATGATATTCTCAACGGCGTCGAGCATGCGAATTTCTTCGAGAATCGCGTGACCGAATATACCAAGGCCGCCACCCAGGGCAGCTGGGATGAAGCCTTCGATATGTTTAATTAGGTCTTGTTGACTGGTTTTTTCATTTTCTCTCCCAAAGCATGCGCGCGGATGTATTTCCGCGCGTTTTGTTTTGAGCTATGAAAAGTCCTTCACTACGTTCAGTATACTTTTCATAGAATCAATCGACATGATTTGCTTGAGGTGGCTCGGCGCACATCATGAAATATATTTATAATTTTTGTGATGTCATTCCGAACTTGTTTCGGAATTTTTTTTATGAATAGATGCTGAAACGAGTTCAGCATGACGAATACGGATTTCTCTCTTGATATTGTTGCTGGTGCCACAGCCTTTGGCGACGGATCGCATCCGAGTACGCAGGGGGCGCTGGCGGCGCTCGATGCGCTGGCGCATCTGCATGGCTGGGATCGGGTGCTCGATATGGGGTGCGGCTCGGGGATACTGGCGCTCAAGGCGGCGTATCAATGGCATGTGCCGGTGGTCGCTGCCGATATCGAGCAGGAGGCGGTGGATGCTGTCGTGAAGAATGCCATACATAATGGTCTGGATAGCCTTGTTAACGCTGTACGCAGCGACGGTTATGCGTATCCACTCATTAAGGAGCGGGCTCCTTATGATCTGATTCTGTCGAATATTCTGGCGGAAAAACTGGTGGAATTCTCACAGGATATGATGGAGGTGCTGACGGAAGACGGGGTGGTGGTATTGTCCGGCATTTTGCTGTGGCAGGCCGATACCGTCATTGAGGCGCATCAACAGCTGGGGCTGACCTTGCTGCAGCGCATCACGGTCGAAGACTGGGTGAGTCTTATTATGCAGCGTCAGTGACAGTTTTTTCGCCGTCACTCTGGTATGCTTCGTTCGTTCTCGCTCTGTGCTAACGCGACCGCTCGAGCACAGGCGCATCCCAACCGCTACCGGCACAAGTTTCACCAAACTGTCACAAAATCTCCAGATGATTTCCGTTATCATGTATCATGATGGAAAATGTATCTACAGTTCCGGCAGAGACGGTGTTCGATCCGCAGGCCTTCAAGGACCACCACCGCGTGCATGTGCAGGACGGGTCGCTGTTTACCGGCGATCATTTCATTGTCGTGCATCCGGCCGAACTTGATCCGGCCAATGAGCCGCAGCTGGCGGCAAAGCTGCTCAAACATTATTCACTGGAATCGCCGCCCTTTTTCGCCTTTCAGCCGCGCGGTGCCATTGCATTACAACTGGCGACGCTGATGCCGCTATCGATGGAGGCGAAGAAATCGACTATCATGAAGGCAATGGCCGATGTCATGGAAGAAGAATATACCGGACGCGATCCGAATCATGCGGAAGAAGCGGACAAACGTCGTGCTCCATTTGAAGCATTGATCCGACATTATCTGGAAGAGCCGGAAAAGGAAGCGGCGCCGATCGAATTTATGAATAATGCCATTGGTACTTATTTGCTGATCAATGAAGCATTACATCTGCGTGGTTATCAGCAAGAAGCGGCCGGCTATGTGCGCGATGCAAGAAATCCGGAAGCGATTCTTTCGCAACTGTCAGTCAAGCTTGGTGTGAAACCACAGGCCATGCTCGATGCCATGAGCGAAGGTGGAGTCGATGCGTTGGCTGAGCTATTATCTGTTCCCCGGCAGAATCTCGAAGAGATTCGCCAAATCACACATATAGCGGAGGTATCGCGTTACAGCAATAATGTTATCGAGAACTGGAATGTCGGGCGCAGCCTGCCCGGGATGCAGCATCAGGGACTGCAGGAGAAAATGGCTGCCGGTATGATGGTACGTGCTGCAAAAAAGATTATGGCACTGCGTGAACAGGTGCATGGTACCTATCAGGTTCCGCAAGACATTTCAGATAAGGAAGATAAAGTCGTTGCGGCGATGCGTTTACTGCCGCCCGAATTGAGCGAATCGTTATTTCTGCTTGGCACTGAATTTGCCTATACACCGGAAGCAAATCTGAAACATATCAGCGCATTTGGCGGGCGGGCGCTGGGCTATAATCATTTTGTGCCTTTCAGCCATGGCGATACGCATGGCATGCGCCAGATATTTCTGTCTGGCAGGCAGGGCGCGCGTGAGTTCAATGAAGTAGTGGTACATGAAATCACGCATCTGTTGTTTCCCCAACAATTCAGCATAGAGGAACGGCGTCAGATCGACGGGCTGGTTAAAGAAGATGAACTTCGTCTGACGGCGTTGAAGGCATTGGTCGAAGCCTGGAAGGTGGGTACTCCGTCTCAGCGTGAAGCGATTGAAGCGAAGATTGAAAAGGAATTCGGTGTAGGCGGCAAAGGACTGAAAGCATCGCTCGGCCCACTCGATATGGATACGTTTCACGACATCGTGATCGATGCCTATAACAATCTCAATCCGCATAGCGAATATTTCTATCGTATTGACAGCTATGGCGGACCGGAAAGCAGAGCGGCGGAAGTGATTTCACGCTATGCCGAGCGGCGCTTTATAAGCTTGCGTGAATTTCCAGACCTGCTGCAATTTGTGGTGCCGGGTATCACGCAACTGTTCGACCAGCATTACATGCCGCATATTCACCGGCAACTGGAAGAACTGCGTATACAGCATGCACGTGGCGAGATTCCGGTGATGAAGATACCGGATGTGGACGTATTCCCGGATACGGCACTAATCGAACAGGCCAGACAAAGCGATTTGCCGCAAAAGCCGACGACACAGATTTCAGCGTTCAGCGCACATCTGGATGCTGATCTGTCACATCAGATCAGCTCGAAAGTATTGCGCCATATCGACCGGCTGAATCATGAATGTGACCCGGATTTTAACGGAAGAATTGAGGATGCGCCACCCGCAAGCCCTGCATTGCATTAGATAATAGTATGGCTGAGGATATTATAAAAGACAAACAGACCGAATGGTTGCAGAAGGCCGTAGTCTATCAGATATTTCCCCTGACGTTTAATTACGCTGAAAGAGGGAATGCGCCGTCTGCCAATGAGTATGGCGGCCAATATGGCAATATTAAAGGCATTACAGAGCGGCTGGACCATGTCGCTGAGTTAGGTGCCGATACGATCTGGCTGTCGCCGATTTTTATGTCTGGTCTGAAGCATGGCTTTGGTTATAACCCAACCGATCACAATGAAATGAACCCTGTATTCGGTGACTGGGCCGATCTTAAAGAGCTGATCGGCAAAGCGCATGAGCGCGGAATACGGGTAATTACCGACCAGGTCTATAATCATACCTCAACCGAGCATGAATGGTTCGAGAAGAGCCGTAAAAGCAAAGGTAAATACAAGGATTATTATGTCTGGGCAGCGCCGATTGTTGGCGGGGTAAATGACAAAAAGGATCCGTATAAAATTACAGTGGAAGGCAGGCATATAAGATTGTATCCGCTGGTAGACTGGAAGAGGCGGGCTGCGACAGTGGACAGGCTGATAAAAGAAGAGGTGATGAAAAAAGAAAGCGATCCGATCCCGGAAGACTATAGGGAGGAGATATGGTTACGTAATTCAAAGGGTGAAATTTTATACCCGCCCAACAACTGGCTGCAGGTGGATCTGGAACATCCGCAACCGGCATGGGAATATGATGAGCAGCGTGGGGAATGTTATTTACATAGCTTTCATCATTCCATGCCGGATTTGAACATCAATAATGAAGCAGTGCGTGATGAAATATTAGCTACCAGCAAGCGCTGGCTGCATTTCCCGAAGATTGAAAATGATCCGTTCCCGGATGTGAAGGGGGTGGATGGTTTTCGTCTGGATGCGGTGCCGGTCTATGGCGCAGATGAGAATATGACCAAACCTCTTGAAGGCTTTCATACAGATGGAAATCTGAAAGTGCTTCGTGCACAGACGACCAGTGATCCGGTGTATGAGGGGCGTGAAGATGATTATGACCGTGGAGGATTAATATTGAGCAGGAGTATAGGTCAGCATCAGGGACAGTACGGTAATGTCAGCGCACATGAACTGCTCAATGGCATTATGAAACTGGTTAAAGAAGCGGATACTCGTACCCTTGGAGACGATGACATCAGCTATAGGCCGGCCGTGCTGGGAGAAATTCTCTGTCCCGGTGATTGTGCGGATATCGTAAAAAATCTGGTGGAGAGGGGATGTATTCATGTCGGCTACACGCCGGTATTGGGCGGCACGCATGACGGCGGGCTTGATCTGAAGGCGATACGGGATGCGGTGAATCATGGTGTATGGAATTCGATCGACGGTAGTGGCCGAGGTGTCCAGTGGACGCTGGAAGGGCATGATCTGCCCGGCATATCGGACCGCTGGAAACTGGGACATATGAACAGGCATGATGGCCAGATCCATGATGATCGTAAGGAAGTGCCGAATGTGGTTTATGAGCGTACCAAGCTGCTTAACCGCATGCTGACCTGTTTCCCCGGCAGTATTTCTATTTTCCAGGGACAAGAATTAGGGGTAAAGCAGCCGGAAAGTTTTGATGAGATTCGTGGTGATCAGGATTCGCTCGGACTGCTGGAAGATGCCGGGACGGGAATGGATATGCGACGCATGGCCATTGCCTGGGGAGATGAGAGGGATAATTCCCCCAGGCGTTTTATGAAACCGACAAAGACACATAATCAATACTCTGCGGCCAGGCAGAAAAATGATCCGGACTCGGTATTGGAGAATTTGAAAAGCGATATCAAGACGCGCCGGAAAAATAAGGTGCTGAATGATTTCGGTCATATGGAATTCATAGATGGAAATGATAATGAAGTGATGATGTTCATGCGCTCGGATATGGCTGGAAGCAACCATATCTTATGCGCGTTTAATTTCTCTACACATGAAAAAACCATGGATCTCGACGCAGGGCAGCTTAAAAAGCTGGGTGTTGATGTGACGAATCCTGAAGATAAAGACCGACAGGCACTGAAAGATCAGGGCATAATGTTTGAAGGTGACAACGCGAAGTTGCATCTTCCCGCCTTGTCGTCCAGACTGATTAATTCACCGGCGTTGCAGCGTGCAGAAGAGCCGGAGCCATTAGTGTCCGGAGTAGAAGGTCAACAACCTATTGCTGCTGTTGAAAGACAAGCAGCACTCACTTGACCTTCGGTTCAGGCATAGCTCCCGGTTAATTGAATCACTTTGCCGCCCGTTCCTATTTTAAACCGGGCGATGCCGGCGCTGTCGTGTTCGGTATTCACTCCGCCCAGGTCAAACCAGCGGATGCCGTGTTTTTTAAGCAGACATATCATCTCCCACAGCAATAGATTATGAGCATTGTATTCTTTTCCTTTCGCATTGCTCCAGCCGATGTGATAGGTCGCACTATGCCCGTGAATCAGGCACAGCATGGCGGCAATGTCCTGTCCCTTCCATTCCGCGCGCAGAGCAATCACACTGTCCTTGCCGGCATGCGATTGATAGATCGGCACCAGCTCCGGCGTCAACGCTGCGTAGCGGATGCGGGCGCGTTGTGCTGCTTCGGCCATGAGAATCCAGTGATAGGCGGCGGGTTTGTAACCGACTTTATGGATGACGATATCAGATTTTTGTACTGTGCGTAGACGATTACGCCATTTGCCGTCTAGTGCGACCATCAATGCGTCTTTCTCCTGCGACAGGTCGATTATCACTGTGGCGTAGCCGGTAATGATACGCCTGAGACCGGCCTGCACCAACGTCCCGTCCTCTTCTTCTTCCTCTTCGGGCATGAGCAGATGAAAGGACGGCCAGCGAGCAGGGTAGCCATTACGAAGCTGGCGATATATACTGGCTTTTTGTTCGATAGGCAGATTGTCTTTCAGCCAGACCGGCCCGCGCATGCCAAGCCATAGTGACGCTTTCCAGATTTTGCGCTGTAACGCCTGATAGAGCGCGACGGGTGTGTCACCATCATATATGATCGCGCGTGCCACCTCGCCGCCCAGTTCCTTTGCTGCTTCACCATAAGCCCAGTGCTGCTGGTAGGCGGTGGGGCCGGGCGCTTTTTCATACAGCCTGTTCCATGCATGCGCCTGCGCGCTATTCCATTGCACCGTTGCCATGGTTATGACATAACGTGGAGTCATGTTCTCACGCAAGCTCGAAACCGTCAAAGGTTATCGGATCGCCAAACCCATGCCGACAAAACAAGGGCTGTGGCTGATGACTCACTCTGTTTTCCTGCCGTTTCTGGCCCTGTTGGCACTGCTTGACGGGATATTTTACCTGATTTTCCGTTATGGCTTTGATCAATGTTACGGCATCTGGTGCTGGTTTTGATGATTCTGGATATTCATCACATTGCTATCATTTGTTCTGATTATGAAAAATCAAAACGTTTTTATATAGACATGCTTGGTTGCGAGATTATTCGCGAGGTTTATCGAGAGGAAAGACAGTCCTATAAATTAGATTTAAAAATAGGACAATCCAGTCAGATAGAGTTATTTTCTTTCCCAAACCCTCCCCAAAGACCTTCTTATCCGGAAGCCTGCGGGCTTAGACATCTGGCGTTCAGGGTTGATAATGTAGATGATACCAGGCACGCTTTGATCGCGAAAGGCATTACGGCTGAATCCATAAGGATGGATGAATATACGGGAAAACAGCTTTTCTTTTTTGAAGATCCGGACGGTCTGCCCATAGAAATTTATGAACATTGAGAGATAATGGTGCCGGCTGCCGGATTCGAACTGGCGACCTGATGATTACAAAATTAGCGGATAACCCATATATTTTTCCCGGCAGAAATGCAGGAGATCATTTTAAAGATATTAAAAAGCCATGGAACAGAATTAGAATGCGCGCTAATTTGCAGGATGTTACCATTCATGATCTCCGCCGCACTGTAGGGTCATGGCTTGCTGAATCAGGTGAAAGCCTTCATTTAATCGGCAATATTCTCAATCATTCCAACCCATCCACCACAGCTATTTACGCACATTTTGGAAATGATACGCGCAAACGTGCCATGAATGCTCATGGCGAGAAAATGAAGCAGTTTCTAGATAGCGCGCAGGTTTAATTATACAGCAAGTCACTCGTTGTGATGGAGACTTGTCCGGCCATGACGATTTCAAAGTCGGCTATGGTATCACCGTTAATATCCAGATGGTTGACAGTATTGCCCCATGCCTCATAGTAGCGCCACTCACCGGCAGTGCCGGAGAAAGCCGCATTGCCAATGACGGAAATCCCGGTGGCAATAGCGCTCACATCAAGCTTGTCGGTGCCGGATACAAAATCATAAATCCAGTCGCCCGACCATAAGACCGATTCGTTGGCATTAACAAACAGAAAAATATCTGCTCCCGCACCACCGGTCAGCCCATCGGTGCCTGTGCCGCCATTGAGGAAGTCACTGCCTGCGCCACCGTCGAGCCAGTCATTGTCATCCTGCCCATACAGCACATCGTTACCGGCATCACCGTATACACCATCAGCTCCGGCACCGCCATCGACATAATCATTGTCGTCTTCGCCTTTGAGCGTGTCGTTGCCATCCTGACCGAACAGCAAGTCATCGCCGGTATGGCCGTAAATCTGATCGTCACCGAGATTGCCGAGTACATAGTCGGCTCCTGTGTCGCCGGTAACGAAATCGGCACCCGCGCCGCCATCGACCGTGTCATCACCGCTGCCACCATACACGGTATCCAATCCGTCACCGCCGGTGACATTATCATCGCCACCGTCGCCCCAGACAATATCGTTACCATTGTCTCCGGCAACAATATCATTACCATCGCCGCCATTGAGCGCGTCATTGCCTTCACCGCCATATAATGCATCTGCTCCCTGTATACCGAACAGTTCATCATCACCCGCATTACCCCAGATGGTATCATCACCTGCTCCGCCGACCAAGCTATCCGGTAAAGCCGGATCATCAGAGCCGACCAGTGCCTGCCCCGGATTACCATTATTAATCGGTGTTCCCGTTGGCTCAACTCCGGTATTGATATAATCTTCGACTTCCGCCCATGTATAGAAGACATCGGAAAATTCAAAGAATTCGATAGGCTCACCGCTTGCCGGATCAATAAACTGACCGTCTATCGCGATTGTGCCGCCGTCAGGCAGGGTAATGTCCAGCGAATTTCCTGCCGGAGTAAAGCTCAGGTCCGTCAGTGAAATGCCTTCGCCGAACTTCAGAGTATCGTCCTGGCTGTCACCGTAAAAATCAATCACATCATGGCCATCGCCTAGATTATAGACGATGGTATCGCTTCCCTTGAACGCCTGAATCGTATCGTTGCCCAGCCCGCCTTCAAGCGTGTCGTTGGTATCCCTATAACCCAGAATATTATCGTCACCATCGGTTTGACTGTCCTGCAACGTGCGATCCCACACCTCGTTCCATGTCATGGTTACGCCATTGGAGAATTCAAACAGTTCAATACGTTCGCCGTTAGGGTCGAACATTTGTTCAATAGTGATGGAGCCGCCATCAGGCATTCCAAGAATGAGTGTGCCGCCAGAGCGCCCGAACGTAACGTTGTCCGGTGTAATACCACCATTTAATACCAACGTATCATCATGCCCATCACCATAGAAATCAACGGTATCGTTACCGTCACCCAAATTATAGACAATCGTATCGCTTCCCTTGAATGCCTGAATCGTGTCATTGCCGAGTCCGCCTTCAAGTGTATCATCATCCTGAAATCCGTCGATATCATCATCGCCGCTGGTGCCGACATCATTCAGTACGGCCTTAATATCCTTCCAGCTGATGGAACTGCCATCGGAAAACTCCAGCGTTTCTATCCGTGCTCCTGTGCCTCCCAGCTGATCACGGATGAGAATGGTCCCGCCGTCCGGCATGGTGACGAGCAATCCCTCGGGCACCACGCTGTAACTGATATTGCCGGCAGTAATGCCTGCGCCGAACACGATCTTATCATCAAGCGGATCGTCATAGGCACCAATCGTGTCATGGCCGTCACCCAGATGATAGATAATGGTATCCGCCCCGTAATAGGTAAAGGCGTCATCATTGCCTTCCTTGAGATGGACATAATCATCGGTTTCGCGCGCGCCGTTCATCACGTCATCGCCGCTGGTGCCGATCACCGTATTGTCATAACGCAGGGTATGCGTCGGATCGCTGGTGGTCGTATCCGGATACGTGCCGAGCAACGCCGTATCATACTCCGCATCGCTGATAGCCATATCGCCCGCTACCGCATTGATAAACGGCAGCAGATCGTTCCAATACACATCCTGGCCGCTGCCCGGTTCATTCGCCACCACATCCGCGATCAGTGCGGTAAAGTCGCCGGTTACTTTATCTTTCACATAACTGTAATCGGTATCAAGCACCCAACTTAATGGATGATTGAACATGTCATTTTCTGCAGATTGGAATGTAGGAAAGATTATAGCGTTAGCTTCCTGTTCTGTTAATGTATCCACATTGGGGTCAGCTAAAAGCGCATTAACAGCATCAATAAAGGCTTTATCAATGTACAGTTTAGGAATTTGAACCAATATTTTCGCTGAGTATTCATCAATTAAATCGCCCCATACCCTTGTAATGGTTTCTCCAACTATGCCATTTGGATTGCTGCCAGATTGTTCTGATAAGAAATCCTCTCCCAACAACTTTTCCAGAGCTACTAAGTGTTTTGCATTAACGTGCCCCCCGCGTGAGTTTGGATCAATTCCTTCAAGGTCTAGCCATCTAAGAATGATATTTTCTACGTCATCTCTAAAACTGCTAAAAGAAAAGTTACTGAAGTCTTGAGAAATAAGAGCACTAACCATTTGCAGTAGAGTATTATCATTACTCATACTGATCCACAGGTTAGATATTTCTCCATGGCCTGTAATCTGCGGAAGTTCAAAAACATCTGCATTATAGGTAAAGCTATCATCTAATATTCCATAACTAAATTTAGGGTCGTACTGAAACCACACATCGACGATCTCGCGTTGCGAATCATCCTGCATTGTCACCGTACTTTGCGATGAGATGGAATGGCCTTCTTTTACCTTAGTGACGGATGCGTAGTCCAGATCAATGAATTCAATGTTTTCTCCTGTAATGTTTTGCAATTCATCTTCCTCAGAATATCCATTGCCATTGAGGTCGTTCCACAACAAAAGGTTAGAAAAATCGGCATCCTGATTATTAATGAACCCATCACCATTACTATCCAAAGTAGCCAACTGAATGAACCCATCGGTATTTTCATCACCGAATAATTCCGTGATATTGTCAATGATACCATTACCGTTAGAGTCAATCGCCAACAGCGCATCATCTGCCTGTACCCATCCCGTTAGCTCAGCAAATCCATCACTATTCATGTCGAAAAATGCATGGCTGTCCACTAGAGAAACCAACTCAATACCATCATTATCGAGGTCGACTACAAGTGGCGAAAATATTTCATCCAGTGTTTGGTCTGCTAACTTCAAAGCGCCGTTTCCCAAATCAAACACGCCTTCTCCAGCGATACCGCCAAAATACCCCAAACCTCCCGCAGCAACCGCACCTGCGATAAATGGTGCTGCAGGTCCTGTGAACGCAAATAGTGGCGTTAGTGCTGTTGTAGTAGCGGCCCACCCGAAGCCTGCAGCGGTGGCACCAATCATTCCAGCACTCGCTTTCATCGCCGCTTCACCAGACAAATCATCGATATATGTTCCCGAGCCACCAATCGCTGTACTGAGGTGTCCGTAGGCATTTCCTTGTGTAGTTAAGCTGGATGACCCAAGCTTAATGCCTGCTTGCTTTAACGCTCCACTTAGTGCTCCAATGATTGCGCTTCCAATAACAAAACCTGCAGTCATGATACTCTCCCTTCAGACTTGGATGATTGATAAAACGAATATTGTTTATTCAGCACGATGTATAACGACATGAAAAAACCTGAAAAAACTAGGTTTCTAGAAATAACGAGATACTCAATATTGCATATTATGCTAACACCTGACTCAGAAGAGCAGGTTTGATAAAACTCATCTTTCAAAATAGCGCTTAACAGCATGATTAATGCAAATATTGCAGCAATATACGAAACGGTTTTAACCGCTTTCACGTAGTCTTCTAATTCAACGGCATATTGATTTTTTAGTTTCCAGATCGCATGTCTATCTGCTTGTTTGCGGCATAGTAGAAAAACATAGATATTGAATGGTATCCATATAAACGTAAAACAAGCCCATCCCAGCACAGAAAGGCTTTTTATCTTTTGTGCGGCAATTACTTCACCCGCATTATGCAGGTCAATGTAACTCTTATCAATCGAAGAAAAAAGGGAGGATAGCATTCTTGCAATATCCGAATTACTTATCGTTGCATGGAGTACGTTGTCAGACCATGATATAAAAATCAGCGTGCTGAGTGTGAGTACCAGCAATACAAGCGAGTATAATAAAGGTTTTCTAATATCTAGAACTTCGTAGTGTTTAGCCATAGTAGTGTCCGTGAAGTGAGTACTTTGATTCCTGTCTGGGTATGAAGAAGACAAGTGAGTAAAACTGCCCGCTTTCCTGCAAATCCAGCAGATCATTCAGCAAGTCCTGCATCAGCGTGGCGGCGGCAAGGTTGGGCATCTGCACCAGCATCCGCGCAGCGAACTGATCGACCATATCCTCCCATTTCTGCTCCAGAAACTCACCGACAATGGCCGAGGGGTTCGGCCCGCCATCCGCATCGAAGGGTTGGCCCATCAACACTTCCATGCCTTCGAGATGACGCGCATCGACATGGCTCCCGCGGCTGGCCGGGTTCACCCCGTCTACCCCGAGCCATTCCAGCACAATCGCCTCAACATCGCTACGGAAGGTCGCATAATCGAAGCTGGAAAAATCCTGACCTGCCAGCGTGTTCACACTCGCCAGCAGCCCGGCATCGTCGCTCATCGCCACCCATAAATCCGGCGCCGTGCCATAGCCTTTGAGGTTCGGCAGATCGATCACATTCTCATTAAAGCTGAAGCCGGAGGGGAGGGTGTAAAATGTCGTTGAGGGATCATGTTGGAACCAGACATCGACAATCTCGCGCTCAGAATCGTCGCTCATCGTGACCGTACTTTGCGAGGAGATGCTATGGCCTTCATTGATTTTGGTCACAGACGCATAATCTAAATCAATATACTCAATATTGGTGTTGGTAATCGCCTGCAATTCGCCTTCATCGGAGAAACCATCGCCATCCAGATCGTTCCACAGCAGCAGATTTGAAAACTCGGCATCCTGATTATTAATGAAGCCATCACCATTACTATCCAAAGCAGCCAACTGAATGAACCCATCGGTATTTTCATCACCGAATAATTCCGTGATATTGTCAATGATACCATTACCGTTTACATCTAATGCGAGTAGCGCATCGTCACTCTGTACCCAGCCGGTTAATTCCGCAAACCCATCCGCATTCATGTCGAAAAACGCACCCGAATCCGCTAGAGAAACCAACTCAATACCATCATTGTCTAAATCGATAATCAGCGGAGAAAAGAGTGGGTCGTCAAAGGCACCGGAAAGCAAATCAGATATCCAGTTGCTAATGGCATCAAATAGACCGCCATCATCTCGACCAGAAGAACTGCCTGGCCAGTTATCAGATGGTCCTGTCCACCCGGGAACAGGGTCTACCGGATTCTGGTCTAAATCATCTGGTATTCTTGGATCATTTTTATCAGTAATCAACTCACCACTGTTAAAAGCATCCATTACCAAGTCATCTTTTACCTGATCCCAGTCGTAATTATTATTATCAGCCCACTCTTCCAGACGTCTTCCTACTTCATTATTCCATTGATCGATCCATGAGTCCTCTAAGCTGTTCCCTCCAAGACGCTCATTAATATCACCAAATACTTCAGCAACTCGTGTACTTGTAAGATTTGCAAGTTCTCCACTAGTATATGTATGTGCAATTGCATTACGCTCTCCGCCTGACTCAATATTATTACCATCTGATAAAGCGTCCGATTCACTACCAAAATATTGCCGACCACCATATATTATACCCCCACCGCTAACTACAGTAGTTACAATTCCACCGATAATATGATGCCAAGCCATGATTTTACTCCTTCATTAAAGTGATAAATAATTCGTTTCGTTGGTCAGTGTGTCGAACGCTTAAATAGGACGTTTTTTGAGAATGACATGGCCATACAGCCCCATCCATTTGAAAGTTTGGTCGAAAAACCTCAGCCCGTTTTGCTGTTAAATCTACAAAAATTAAACCGCTTTCACTTTCTGAGGCTGTATAATCATAAGGTACGACATCAAACTCTTCTGTTGAAATAACAGTTTGTTTCTCTGACAAAGCCTTTTTAAAACAGCGATTTAAACTGTTAGAAGCGGTATGGTACTGTTCATGCAAACAAACACAGTTCCATGTACCCGGATATAATTCTTTGAGATATATTTTCTGGGTTCCTTGTAAAACTAATTGTTCAATCTTGGCGTTGAGCTCTGCAGATAATCCTCCTTTATTTTGGAATAACAATGTATTGGTTAAAATTAAATAAATCAGGGCTATAACAATAAGTGTGTATATAATCTTCTTCATGCCGCAATTCCTTGTCGCATAGGCTGGTTATCATTCGCGGCAGTCGGCACATCCGCAATCTCATGCGCCAGACCGTTGATGGTGATGCTGCTGGTGCTGGAGATCGCATGGCCTTCATTGACGCGCACAACTTCGGCATAATCCAGATCAATAAAATTCACGCCGGCACTGGCGGCTGAGACCAGCTCACCCGCATCGGAATAACCATCGCCGTCGGCATCCTGCCAGATCAGCAGATCACTGAACTGTGCATCAAGATTATTGATAAACCCGTCGCCATTACTGTCGAGCGCTGTCAGTTCGATAAAGCCATCCGTCGTCGGGTTGCCGAACAGTTCGGAGATATCATTGATCACCCCATCGCCATTCACATCAATCGCCAGCAACCCATCGTCCGGCTGCACCCATCCGGTCTGTTGCGCGAAACCGGTGCCGTCGAGATCGAAAAACGCATTTGAGCCTTCCAGTGGTGTCAATTCTATTCGCCCATCATTATCCAAATCAATCACCAGCGGCGAGAATAACGGATCGTCAAAGGCGCCTTCCAATTGCTCATCGATCCAGTCATTCAGATCAAAAACGGCTTGTCCTACTTTGCGATTTGCTTCAGGTGGTGCTTGATACATTACCGAAGCTCCATACCCTGCAACAAGGCCAATAAACGGACTCTTAAAATACAAACCAGCAGCCGTACCAAAAGCCCATCCAACGCCCCACTCATTGATGATTGCTCCGGTCTTTTCTGGCGTAGGGTCATCCAACCAGTCCATGAATTGCTCAAGTTTATTCCAACGATCGTATAAATCTTCAGTAGTATGAATTGGACTAGGCATTTTTCTTCTCCCAGAAAGTAATTAAATATGAAAAAGCAATAAATAAGAATGCAGACAAACCTATTAAGAATAACCCAGCCACGGCAGGAACAGTAAACAAATCAAAGTTCCTTTCATGTACCATGTTATTTCTGTAGGATGGCGTATCATCAAAATGGAAGTCCCCCTCATAAGCGAATATGAAAGAAACGTACGCAATAAGCAGGCTCAGCGGAATTCCTAGCGTCTTAAAAAAATGATAAGATATACCTGATTTTTCTTGTTTTTTCTGAATATTATTGTGGATTATATTGGGGCCATTTTTTAGCAGTAAAGTGACATATATCGCTGCCAGTAGCAAAAACGACACCCACACAAAGCTGTAACAGGTCTGCACCAAAGCGGCGCGTTCCAGATTGCCTTGGCCTAGCAAATAATCGACGGGCGTTTTGATGAGCGGGATATGATCATAGGCGGTTTGCTCGATAAATGACGGCAATTGCCAGCTGTCATATAAGGTAAGGAGAATAAACGCTGCATTCACAAAGAAATACGCATAGCACAAAAACTTCACTTTTTTGTATAGCTCTGGCACGCCCTCGTAATTCTTGAAATCATCTGGAAAATTATACATTCGATATACCCTTTATTTTATTTTCATCACGCCTAGCACGCTAAACCAGGGCGTGCAAGGCACGTTTCAGGCTACTCGCAGGGGGAGGCATCCTACCTTAGGTTGGCAGAGTTCAGGGAGGTTGTCGTTGGCGGCATCGTCGCTCATCGCCACCCATAGATCCGGCGCCGTGCCATAGCCTTTGAGGTTCGGCAGATCGATCACATCCTCATTAAAGCTGAAGCCGGAGGGGAGGGTGTAAAATGTCGTTGAGGGATCATGTTGGATGGAGCGGTGAGCACTATGTGTTGCCAGATGTGATTTTCCCGAAATCTGACAACAAAGTACTGCAAATGGAGAAAGACGATTTCAATGCTTTCCAGACCAAGGGAACGTTGGCGCAATGGCAAAATTGCCTGGCGCAATATGCCGAAGGAAACTCGCGCTTAGTATTTGCACTTTCATGCAGTTTTGCAGTGGTAATGCTTAAATTTTCCAGTGGTGAAAGTGGTGGATTTCATTTTATTGGGGATAGTTCAGTTGGTAAAACTACGTTGTTGCAGGTGGCAGCCAATATTTGGGGTGGAAACGATGATCAGGGATTTATCAATCAATGGCGTGCTACATCGAATGGTTTAGAGAGAACGGCTGCAAATCGCAATGACAGCCTGCTGTTACTGGACGAGTTGGGACAAGTAGACGGAAAAGAAGTGGCCAACATTGTCTATATGTTGGGTAACAACCAAGGAAAGAAACGCCTTACGAGTGAAGCGGCGCTGCGTAAATCTTTTTCATGGCGCACGTTGCTTATGTCGTCTGGTGAGATTCCGTTAGATGTAAAAATTCAAGAAGCAGGTGGCAGGGTTCACGTGGGTTTAGATGTTCGCTTTGTAGGGTTAAATGCTGATGCTGGCCAGGGCTGGGGCATCTTTGAAAAACTCTATGATGAATTTGGTTCATCTGCTGAGTTCTCAGACTATCTGAAGTCAGTATCTAAGCAGTATTATGGCACTCCGATTCGAGCATTTTTGACAGCGCTGGTTAAGAATTTGCAAGAGTATGTAGAATTATTTAACCAGTACCGATACAGCTTTAAGGAGCGAATCACTGAGCCAGGTTATGACGGGCAGGTGCAACGAGTAGCAGAACGCTTCGCATTAGTTGCAGCGGGTGGCCAGCTTGCCATACAGCTTGATATTTTACCACTCAGTGAGCAAGCCGCGAGTGAGGCTGCAGAAAAGTGCTTTCATGGCTGGTTGGCAGAGCGTGGTACTCATGGGAAGCTGGAAGATGATAGAATCATCAAACAAGTTAGGCTGTATCTTGAAAAATATTGCGATAGCCGTTTCTCATCATTTGGTGACGGTGTACGAGGGGAACGTGCTGGCTGGAAAGACAAAGATATTTCGGTTAATAGCACCTTCTACGACCAAGTATTTTTTGTAACAACTGAGATTTTTCGCAAAGAGATATGCTGGGGGTCAGCCATAAGCGCGCTGAACAATTATTAATAAAAGAAGGCTTCTTGATTCCCGAGGCCTCTGGAGCAGCAACCCGCACCAAAACCGTAAACGGCAATAAAGTGCGTCTCTATTGGCTTGCCGGAAATATTCTGTCGTAAAAGCTGTGTTCCGTTTATTCTCTTTGTTCTATGCTCCTATATAATTGATATAATAGGATTATTTAAGGCTACACTCGGAGCAAAATAAAGAATGGCAACTGTTCTCTCTGTTCTCAAGAACAAATGGAACATACAGAACAAGAATTTAATTTAGATACTTAACTAATTGAGTGAGTGTGCCACGAAGTAAGGTTTGTAGGGTTAGCTTTTTGCCAAAGCACTTTTGCGAACATTTCTGGAAAGTTCTTCTCTAAACTTCTCAATTGCTTCTTTGGCAGCCCCAGACTCGTGAGAGAGTAACTCTTGTTCGCCTATAATTCGTCTATTTGGTGCTACCTGCTCTATAAGAGAATCTATGTCCCAAACTTCTTTTGAGGCAAACTTGGTATTACAAGACATAGACTTATCCCTCTTTTTTCCCTACCATATCATAGAAATAACTATTTGCAAAATTTAGATTCATTTCCTGCTTAAAGTAATGTTTCCTATTAATCCATACAAAACCATCACCTTTGGATATTACGGCAACATCGATAGGTCCACCAACAGTTTCAGTTTCTAAGGTTAGTCGGTGTTTAATTTGTGTCATATTAACTAATGTTTCTGCAACATTTGCCAATTCTCCGATTGGCATCATGGCCACAGCATCAAGAATTGGGATTCTATGGTGTTTTTGTCGAACATCTTGCATAATTTGCAGGAAAACACGAAAAGCCTCGGTGAAAGGCTTTCTTGCATCATGCGAAAGCTGTAGCTTTTCAGCTTCAGATAAATTTGGTACCATCTCAATAACTTGACCAATTATCGCTGGCCACATGGTTAGAGATTCTCTAAGAAATAAACTATTATACGAAGGGTTAACACCTTCCAAAATCGTTTCTACCATTTCTTTTTGAGCGAAGGGTAGTACGGCAGCGTCACACTCGTGAGATATAGAGTGCACTTCGCCACAAACTCTCCTGGGTTTCGAGTTAACAATCGTGTCAAAATGAAACTCTTGTAAACTTGGGAATATTTCGTCTTCTCCATATCCAGCAATCACTAATCCAGAATATTGTGAAATATAATCTTCTTTTGTTAAAACAAGAGATGAACATTCCCTTACTAAAGTGGCATCTACACCAAAGTGTTCGCTTAATTCTTCATAAACATCTGCATAAGTTTCTTTTGCCGCATCTATGTCTTCACTTGTAAAACCTTCGCAAAAATCTTTGTTTTTTATTTCTTCTAGTTTCTTTTCCAATATCGTTTTTACTTTATCAGCAAGCACGACTGGATCAGTTACATCAATATCACCAATCTGTTGATATATCTCACGTGCGAGTAACTTTCTAATAACATGCGCCTGTCTTTCTGAGGGGAATAAACTCTCGTTATTGGTAAGAAACTTTGTGAACTCTACTCCATAGTCTTTGAGGTTCTTAAAGCTTTTTTCACATAGGTGTCGTCGAAATTGTTTAACAATAATTTCCCACGGAACTCCCCCAAACTCGGTACTACTATAAAACATTACCCCCACAGGATGATATTTAGAAAGGGTGAAAAGTTTATTGGCCGTATTAAAAACCTTCCCATTACTATGCCCAGCATGCACTGTAATTGCGCTATCAGAGGCTAAAGCAATTGCTGATTTATTCATTAAAGCAATCTCTGCTGTCATGATTTCTATTCCTTATTTTCACCAGACAAAATTAGTGAAGTCTCCAAACTCGGTATTTTAGATACTCCTAAAAGCGTTGCGGCTCAATCTGTTTACTAATCTTCCCTAACCTAAGGGAAATTAAAGCTGTTTCTAACAGTTATTTTCATACTGTATAATACAGTTAAATAACAGTGTGGAGATCGTTATGCCAGTGTCAGTTGTGTTGTTAGGAATTTTAGGAGCAGGTGTAGTCTACGCTTTAAATAAGGAATCATCCGAAACAGAAAAGGGGACTTTATTTGAGGATGATTTATCATCTGACGATACTGTTTTCGTCCCTAAGGTTAGGGAAGATGAAACAGTAAAAAACCTCTATAGAGAAGAAAACCTCTATAGAGAAAATGAAACAGTATCCGATACAGAAAAAAACCTCTATAGCTATAGAGAACCGGATACTGTTCCGACTCCAAAGCAAACCTTAAAGCGCGGGGATCGCTTTACCTGTCCAGAAACAGGTGAAGAATTGCAGGTACGTGCTATCGGCGGTCGCCCGTCGCACAAGAATTATCACGCATAAGGATGGGATTTTTTATAGACTTTCATCGCATGGGGTTTGGTTACCTGAGTGTAAATCTGCGTGTTGCTGATGCTGCTATGGCCTAGCAGTTTTTGCAACGATACGATATCCGCTCCATTTTCCAGCAAATGCGTTGCGAAACTATGCCGGAAAGCATGGGGCGTGACGGTATATTGCAGGTTTAGCTGTTTCCGCACTTTTGTAATCGTATGCTGAAATACACCAGCCTTGAGCCTGTCGCCCTGGGTACCGATAAAAAATGGACAGCCGCCAATGATAATGCGCGGCCGAAGGTGAACATAGCAGGCCAGCACTTTTTGCGTGATGGGCAGTAAATGAACGACACGCTGGCGATTGCCCTTGCCCGTCACGCGAATAGATTCTCGGATGGCTTCACCATTCATCACATCGCGGTCATTCAACGCCATTGCTTCGCCAATCCGCATTCCGGTGGAATAAAGCAAGGTGAGAATGGCACGATCACGAATCCCAACCCACGGCCTGCTGGCGATATGCGTAATCGTTTCGATAGATGCCAGAGCCTCCTCTATAGTTAAGGGACGCGGTATAGGGCGTGGTGCCTTAGGTAAGGATAAATGATGCACGGCAGGATTGTGAATCGCGTGATATTCTTCCAGATAGGCAAAGAATGAACGCACCGAAGCAATCACTTTTCTGGTTGAATAGTCTTTATAGCCTAATTGCTTCCTATAGGTTAACCATTGCCTGAAATGGTAGCTACGCAATGCTTTCATGCCTTCCAGATTCAAGTCAATGCCTTGTTCATGCTTTATGAAGCTGAGGAATTGTTTCACATCGCTGTAATAGCTATTAGCAGATACAGGGGCTTTGCCTTTTACAAAGGTGAGCCATTCGAGCCAGTCATGTAAGATATTATCCATGAACTGCCTCTGCCGTTAATTGTGGGTGTAGCGTTGGCAGATATTGCTCTAACACTCGATTCACAACCCATACCGAAACACCGAAGCGCTCAGCAATCCGGCTTTTTTGCATATCGGCCTGATAAAGGCGGCATATAGCCAAATTACGGAAACGTTCTAAACGCTGGCGCCGCTGACGTTGCAGATGGTCTATAGTGATGCGTAACTGCTCTGGCCTGATATCATGGCGCATGGATAAGCGATTTACAGCGTCATCCAGCGAAAGTGACTGTTTACGCATGACACGAATTGCACGCAGACCAATCAGTGTGGCTTGCTTCTTTTCATTGCGCCATAACTCTAACTGCCGCAATCGTTCATCATCTTTGCATTTCTGGCATTCGACAGCCTGGGCCAGATCGCGCATAAGCGGTGCGGCCAGTAAGGTAAGCTGTTCGGCGAGTTCTCTTGACATAGTGAGGGTGATTTCTATGTCTTTGCTGGTGGGTGTGGTGACGCGCTTGATTGAAATAGGCAATGAATCAAGGGAATCGAGGGGAAAAATCGGCATTTGATCCTCCATCTAACAGGGTTAAACCATGCGTTAGATATGCGGTTCAAAAGGGCACCAAAAAGGCACGAAGCAAAAGTGTGCTTGGCTCCAAAATCCGCTAAGTTATTGAGGGATAATGGTGCCGGCTGCCGGATTCGAACTGGCGACCTGATGATTACAAATCAACTGCTCTACCAACTGAGCTAAGCCGGCACACAGCAGCCTGTCTAGCGCGGAGGTTGTCTGACTGCAAGTATTATCTCTAGGCGCCTTCGACGATCATCAGCATGCTGGAAGTTTTAAGTGCTTCGGAGAGTTTGTATAACTCGTCCAGCGTACAGGCGCGCTGGCCCATTTCGAATGCATCGAGGTGGCGGTCGTCAATGCCGGTGATGAGCGACAGCTGATGCAGCGTCATGCGGCGGCGATAGCGCCAGTTGAGCAGATTTTTGCCGACAATCCGCCGCATCCGGCGCAGTTCTTTTTGTGATATGGTACGTTTGGGCATGAGACGAATATAGAGGAAAATGATATACGGGAATATCAAAGATTCCTTGATATTGCGTCATTCTGAACGTCTCGCCGTAGCGAAAGCGAAGGCGGACGTAAGAATCTGGCGCAACAGATCCTTACGTCGCAACTGGCGCTGCTCCTCAGAATGACAGAGTTGTTATTGAATCTATTGTATCGTCATTCCGAACGCTGCGAAGCTTCAGCGAAGCAGTGGAGGAATCTAGATCCCTCGTCGCCAGCCTTCGCATCCGCTATGGCGTGGCTCGCTCGGGATGACGATTAGTAAGAATAACACTACCAGGATCTGTAACTGGCAGACTTAATCCGCCTTATATTCACCTTCGCTCAGCCAGGCGCGATGGGTTTCGGGTTTGCCGAAATAATAGCCCTGCAGCAGATCGACGCCAAGCTCCATCAGCATTTTGGCGACTTCGCCGGTTTCGACGAATTCCGCCACCGAGGTCAAGCCGAAGCCCTGGGTGAAGTCGAGCAGAGTTTTGACGAAAAAGCGGTTATCGGCATTATCGACCAGATCCTTGATGAAAGCGCCGTCAATTTTCACCATATCGACCGACAGGGTTTTCAATTGACGGAAAGAAGTATAGCCGGAACCAAAATCATCCAGCGCCACCTTGCACCCCAGTGCCTGAATGGCGGCAACGAAATAGGCGGCCTTGCGCAAGTCGCACTGTGCAGCGGTTTCGGTGATTTCCACGATAATCCGTGGAGCGATTTCAGGTGTATATTCAATTTCCTTAGTCAGCTTTTCCAGCCACAACGTGTCGAAAGTTGTCAGATTGGAGACATTGAAAGCCAAACGTACCTTCTCATCATAGCGCAGTTCCTTCAGCACCATTTCCATGACCAGCTGGTCGATCACATCGATCAGGCCCATGCGCTCGGCAATCGGAATCAATGGGCCGCCGGAACTGACTTGTCCTTCCGGAGAACGCAGACGCAGCAGCGCTTCATAATGGGCAATCTCACCGGTGGTGGATGAAATGACCGGCTGATAGGCCATCATCAGCCGTTCTTCTTTGATGGCTTTGCTGAGATAATTGGCGAGCCCCATCTCCTGACGGTCGGACGCGCTCTGCTCGGAGGCGCGTTCGAAAGAGCGGATGTTGCCGCGTGATGGATCGCTTAGTGCCAGGAAGGTTTTATTCAGCGCTTCCTGCGCATGTTCCGCCTTTTCCGGGAAGGGGACCGAGGCGATGGAACAGATCACATGCAGTGAGCCATAATCGCTGTAACAACTGTAATGCTGTACGGCCGAGAGAATGCGTTCAGAGAGATAGGTGATTTCAGAGGCATCAATATTGTTCAGTATCATGCCGAACTGATCGCGTTGAATCCGCTGGATAGAATCGTTAGCACCGATAATCTGGGAAATCTCATCCTGTACTTCACACAGCACCTGCTCGGCCGTTTCATGGCCGTAACCGCTCATGATCATCGCAAGATTGTCGATTGACAGCACCAGCAGGGCACCCTGTTCATCAAGTTCTTTCGCGCCGCCGATTGCTTCATTCAGCAAATAGAGGAATCCGCGTGGATAGCCGACATCATCCATCACCTTGTATTCGAGCGGATTGCGATCATCTCCTGAATAATCGGAACCCGTTTGCGGACTGTCCGACATGTACAAAATGCCTCACCTGTCTGTTTTTGTTAGGTTTCATTCCTTTATCCTATATTATGTCGGCAAATAGTAAAAAATTACTAAATTTTCTCAGATTTTTTTTATGATTGTTTTTTAACTGGTTAGTTAAAAAGCGGTACAAAAAAGGCTACATATTGCTGATAGAGCGGGATACCGATGATCAAATTAAAGGGTAATGTGACCCCTAACGAAGCGGTTAAATAGATGGCGGCATTGGCCTGCGGGATGGAAAGCCTGACGGCGGCGGGTGCGGCAATATAAGAAGCGCTGGCGGCCATGGTCGCCATGACGTGAATGCCGGAAGGCGACATATCGGCGATAATACCGGCGAACGTGCCGATAAGTCCGAACAGCAGCGGCAGAATAATACCATAGCTGCAGATGAAGACGGTGTCACGCTTGCGGATCGAGCGAATACGTTCGGCAGCGACGATCCCCATCTCCAGCAGGAAAAACACCAACACGCCCTGAAACAGGGTGATGAAGACCGGCTCGACCAGTAATTTTCCGCCTTCTCCGGAGACCATCCCAATAAAGATACCTCCCAGCAGTAACAGCATGGTTTTGCCGGTAAAGGTTTCCGCCGCGATCTGACGAAACGGCATGGGCTGATCTTTCTGGACTCTGCTGGCCAGCATCAACCCGATGAAAATAGCCGGAATTTCAAGCACGGCCAGTAATGCCGTCAGATAGGTCTCTGGGATACCGCCGGTGATCTGGATGAAACTGAGACAGGCCATGAAGGTTACGGCCGAGACGGAGCCGTAATGCGCTGCCAGGGCGGCGGAATTAACAAAGCGCTGCTTGCCGATATGGCGTGCGGCGGCAAAAGCAATGACCGTGGTCAGACAGCCCATCCCCACCGTTACCACCATGGGCCATAAAATAACCGAAGGAGAGGTGACCGATAGCGCAAACCCTCCCTTAATACCGATGGCAAACAGCAGATATTGCGAAATCACCTCATGCACCTGTGGCGGCACGCGCAGATCGCTACGGATGAGGGCGGCGCCGAGCCCGAGGAAAAATGCCAGTACGGACGGAGACGTCAGGTTGGACAGTAATTGATCAAATGCCGTCATAGTGGGGGAGCTATAACCAAATCATCGGCAAGAAGAAAGCAGAAAAACATCAGGCCAACCCAACTATTTGATTTAAAAAGTTTTAGACAATGGTCTGGTTGATGGATATCGAGTGAATGGAGTTGCCGGAAGAAATGCAGGGCGCAGGCAACGATACCGCCATAAGCAATCATGTTGCTGCCTGTCAGCCAGAGTGCAGCGCCCCAGCACAGAATGGTGGTGATATAACAGGCGGATAAAAATAACCGACTGTGCTCGCGTATGCGGATCGAAGTGGATTTAACCCCGATGCGCAGATCATCCTCGATATCCTGATAGCCGTAAATTGTGTCATAGCCCAATGTCCAGAACACGCAGCCAATATACAGCGCGATGGCGGCCAGGGAGAGTTCACCATTTATGGCAATCCAGGCGAATAAGGCGCCAAGATTGAAAGTCAGCCCCAGGAATAATTGCGGCCACCAGCTGATGCGTTTCATGAAAGGATAAATGCCGATCATGATCAATGTGCCGAACGCCAGATAGAATAACAAAAGATTATCCAGCAAAATGACAATGAATAATGCACTACTCAGTAAAAATGCCAGCAGGCTGAGTGCATCGCTCACGCTCAATGCGCCAGAGGCCAAAGGTCGGTCTTTGGTGCGTGCGACTTTAGCATCGAGATTGCGATCGGCGAGATCATTGACAATGCAACCGGCGCTGCGCATCACAAAGGCGCCGAGGAAAAACAATGCCAGCAAATAAGCAGACGGCAGGCTGGGGGCGGTCATTGCCAGTGCCCACCAGCACGGCCACATCAGCAGCCAGGTGCCGATCGGTTTATCAATACGCATCAGTCGACCGTAAGCGTGCCATTTTGCAAATCCTGATTTTCCGGCTTGTATCATATCAGTTTCATCCCTAGCCTAGCGGCTATGTCATATCCTACCATCCGCCTGTTTGTCGAGTTTCCGCTGTCGCAAGGTGCAACGTTGAGTCTTGAGGGCGATCAGGCGCATTATCTCATCAAGGTGATGCGGGTGAAACCAGACCAGCCGCTGCAGCTGTTCAACGGCCGTGACGGCGAATGGCTTGCAAGTGTTTCCTCCATGGCGAAAAAACAGGTGACGCTGCAATTGAAAAAGCAATTGCGCGGCTATCTGCCGCCGCCGGATGTATGGTTGTGTTTTGCACCAATCAAATTCGGGCGGATCGATTATCTGGCACAAAAAGCCACCGAGCTGGGTGTTGCCGTATTACAGCCTGTTATCACCGAACGCACACAGGTGGCGCGGGTCAATCTCGAGCGGTTGTGCGCCAATGCCATAGAAGCGGCGGAACAATGCGAGCGTGTAGAAGTGCCGGAGGTCAAAGAGTCATTGCCGCTTGAGCAGATATTGGCGGACTGGCCGCAGGAACGGATCCTTTTCTACGGCGATGAAACCGGCAGCGGCCAACCGGCCGGCGATGTAATGAATCAAATAAATCCGCCGAAACAATGGGCAGTGCTTATCGGGCCGGAAGGCGGGTTTTCGCAGAAGGAAATAGCAATGTTGCAACAGCAGACATTTACTACAGCCGTCGGACTGGGACCGCGGGTCATGCGCGCTGATACTGCCGCCATGGCGTTACTCACACTGACGCAATCGGCATTTGGCGATTGGCATATCGCTCCGCATTATGGTCAGGCGGATGGAGAATGATCTATGTCAGCCATAATTGAGCATCTCAAAATACTGGTCGAACAACGAAAAGATGAGGTTGATGCTTGGTTTGCTGCGGCATTTGCGCAGACGCCACCGTCTTTTTACAGCTCCGTTGACCTCCGGCATAGTGGTTTCAAGATCGCGCCGGTAGATACTAATTTATTTCCAGCCGGGTTTAATCACCTCTCTGCCAAGGCACGGATGCGGGCGAGTGAACAGGTAAAAGCCTTTATGGGCGCATCGGAGGAACCCATTGAACGTGTGCTGATTATCCCGGAGAATCATACGCGCAATACCGGTTATATCGACAATCTTGCCGCGCTTTCCGCCATTGTCCGAGACGTCGGATGTGAGGTAGCATTCGGTAGCCTGATAGCAGCATCAGGCGAGCCGGTAGAGGTTGTCACCTCGGAGGAACACACGCTAATCGAACATCCGCTGACAAAAGAACATAACCAGCTGCGCACTGAGGATGGATTCACTCCTGATATGATCATCGTGAATAATGATCTTACCAGCGGATCACCGTCGATTCTGAAAGGAGTGACGCAATTGATTGTGCCGCAGCTTGGCCATGGCTGGTATCGCCGCAAAAAATCGATTCACTTTGACGCCTACAGCACCATCTCGCATCAATTTGCCGAGTATTTCGGGGTGGAGCACTGGCTGCTATGCGCCCTGCATCATAAATGCGGGCTGATTAATTTCCAGGAACGCAAGGGCATTGAATGCGTGGCGCTGGGGGTTGAAAAAGTCATGCGCCGGTTGCGTGAGAAATATAAGGAGCACGGTATCACACAGGAGCCGTATACCTTTATCAAGGCTGATAGCGGCACCTACGGCATGGGCATTATGACGGCACGTTCCGGTGATGAGGTGATGGAGATCAATAAAAAGAATCGCAAAAAAATGAATGTCACCAAGGAAGGACAACAAACGACAGAAGTGATTATTCAGGAAGGATTGCCGACGGTCGATGGAGTCAAAGGCCATAGTGCCGAGCCGATGATGTATCTGGTGAACGGCCAAGCGGTCGGCGGAGCGTTCCGTGTCAACAGCGAACGCGATGCCGAGGGAAATTTAAACGCCGCCGGCATGTATTTTTCCGGCATGTGCGATGAGGAGGAACGCGAAGACAGCACGCAGGTGCAGGTCAAAGACTGCCATTTCGGTGTTTACGGCCTGCTCGCACGGCTTGCGACAC
The DNA here is from genome assembly GCA_028281385.1 of Rickettsiales bacterium. Taxonomy (GTDB): domain Bacteria; phylum Pseudomonadota; class Alphaproteobacteria; order Rickettsiales; family UBA3002; genus JANQJY01. Next base: position 44,979 of record JANQJY010000120.1, read on the forward strand.
TGGCTGCTGCCCGTGAGGAATATGGTGAAGAATATGTGATTTGAGCTAGCTGCGATAGGGTTGCAGATCGGTGGCTTCTGAACGGCGCTCCAGTTCGCGTTCTGCAAATCCGCCTGCAACAACGCCCCCTCCAACGGCTCCCGTCACACCACTTGCAGCAGCTAAATGAGCAGGTTTAATCGCCAATGGTTCTAAAGCTTTTTCTATTGCCGCTTGCCTGTTGTCAGCAATCATCTGTGAAATGCTCGGCGTGTCGGATAGTAAGGGGTTAGTCATTCGAAATATGCCACCATCAGATATTTCTAAACTTTTCAAGCCAGTATCAATTTTTTCCAATCGGGCCAAGCCTTCCTTCAGCGTCATTTGGTCGAGATCAGTAAAAGCAGACCCTTTATTATCCTCAAGAAAATCTGCAATTTGTTCTAGAGGTTTATGCAATGAATCCAAAGTGGAAATATTTATATCTCTGGCCAATAATGTACCTGAAATTTCATTGATATTTTTACCTGTACTGTCAACAAGCGATACATCACCGCATAGCATGTTAAACGCTCTCAGAACGTTTCTTTGTTGTTCAGGATCATTTTCGGCATTTAAGAACGTTTGCTTGAGTGCATTTTCATCAAACACTTTTTCAGCTCCTTTCAGCTTATCGATAAGGCTGTCAAGATTGGTATGTACATCATTAAAATGAGTTGCTATCTCTTGATTAAGAGAAGCCGATTGATCAGCAATATATGTGGTTTTTTCACCGATCGCTGCAATCAGCTGATCTGCCTCGGTCTGAAAATTTTGGGCAAGTGTTTCAGGATTGAGGTGTTCTCCGCCTGCTTCTTGTAGTGCTTCGATAAATGCGCCCGGTTTGTCAACAAAGGCATCGCCAACTCCCAATGCTTCACCAACAATATATCCAATTCCTGCAAGGAGGGTCCCGCCAATCGCTGCGCCTGTAAAACTGAACGACATAAGGTTATTATAATAGTTACTTTATTGATATTTATGACAATTTGGTGAAATTACTTCGTCACCCGCTCAGGCGGCAGGATGACGGTGACGGTCGTGCCTTCGCCAACTTTACTGGTCAGCAGTAATTTGCCGCCATGCAATTCGGCGAACATTTTACACAGGGGTAGGCCGAGACCGGTACCTTCATGACTCTGGCTGCGATGGACCTGACCAAAGACCGACAGCGCTTTTTGAATTTCCTCTTCGGGAATACCGATGCCGGTGTCGGACACGGCAATATACATCTGTCCGCGGTCCATTGAGGCCGACAATTCGATCGAACCGTTTTCCGGCGTAAATTTGATCGAATTCGACAGCAGATTCAGCAGAATCTGGCGCAGTTTTCGCTTGTCACCATGTATGAGCGGAAGCGCTTCCGGCGTATCGATTGACAGATGAATATGCTTGGATTTGGCTTTCTCATTGATGATGCGCACACATTCATCCATGGTTTCGGTAATGTCGAACTCTTCTTCATTAAGTTCGAGCTTACCGGCCTCGCCTTTGGAGAATTCGAGAATATCACTGATAAGCTGCAATAAATGCGAGCCGCACAGATTGATGTCATGAATCCGTTCTTTCTGTTTTTCGTTCAACTCACCGAAATAACCGGCATTGATCATTTCAGAAAAACCGATGATGGCATTGAGCGGTGTGCGTAGCTCATGACTCATATTGGCGAGAAATTCCGACTTGGCCTGAGAAGCAAGGATCGCTGCTGATTCCGATTCCTCCACCCGCATGATCTGTTTGGCCATGGTCAGTGCGAAAAAGGATAGGACCGAACCGAAGATGGTAAAAATTGCTAGGAAGCTGATATCCTTCAGGCGGGCATCACGCCAGTCAGAGAGAAAATCATCTTCGCCCAGTACGACGGTGAGATAGATCGGCAGGTTTTTCAGCTTGTGATAGGAGAAGATCCGGATGGTATCATTGATACTGTGAGTATCGGTTAATGTGTCATTGTGACCGATGCCCGGATTTTTCTGCATATGCTCCGAGACATGTTGTAGGGTGGTTTGCATGTCCGTAATGCTTTTCGCCGGACCGGTAAATAGCTCACGACCATCTTCCATAATCAGCGACATGAAACGATGGCTGCTGAAATCAACAGAATGGAAAAAATCAAGAAAAAACTGCGGATCGATTGCGGCGATCACCACACCGCCAAAACTACCGTCCAGATTGGTGATGGCACGGCCGATGGTAATCAGATCGGAGGTTTTCTCGCTATGTTTGTCGATAAAAGATTCGTTATGCTGTTCGTCCGACAGATGTTTGAATATGGGGTGATTTTTAAAGCTTGCATCATAGCGGATTTTACTGTGATAGCCGCGTTTAAAAGCGGCAAGACGTACATCAGCGCTTTCATCCAGGATTAAAATGGCGGCAATCTGCGGTGTTTCATCGACCCACAGACGCAAATTATTTTCAATATCCTCCAGCAGATTATTGCCGAACATCAGATTGAAATAATGGCGTTCGACGACGCGGCGCAAGGTCAGATCAACGGCAAGGAAGGTCAATTCGATCTGATCGGACAGGATGACAGTCAGACGCTCGGCGTTGAGTTTGCCCTCTTCGACGGTACTGTCATAGGCTTTGGAGGCCTGATACACCACGAATACACAGAACAGCAACATGATCAGCGAGCTGAAGGCAATCAGCGTCCTGACTCTGGGAGGGCGTGTCTTTTTCTCTGTGCGCTTCACCTTGTAACCTTGTCTTGTCTGCTCATACGTCCTTAACAGTTAATAAACTGTTAACACGCTGACATTTTGCTATTTTCTGTGCATAGCTTTTGCTAACACCCTGCAGTATGAAGCGATTTGGTTAAATTAACGCTAACAAAAGGTTAGCAAATCCTTTAAATCTATAAAAAATCCGCTATAGTTGCAAAAAACGCAATTTCAGGGTGTATACGTTCCATGATAGCCCATGTGAATACGGCAGCATTTTCGGGCATTGATGTCACGAAGATCGATGTGCAGGTGTCCATTGCCGGTGGGCTGCCTGCCTTTACGATTGTTGGACTACCGGATAAGGCGGTGGCGGAATCGCGTGAGCGGGTGCGTGCCGCGCTGACGACCATGGGGCTGGCACTGCCGGCGAAAAAGATTCTGGTGAATCTGGCTCCGGCGGATCTGATCAAGGAAGGCAGCCATTACGACGTGCCGATTGCGCTGGGGCTACTGGTGGCGATGGGTGTCCTGCCCGAAGGTGAGATCAATAGTTACTGGGCGATGGGTGAAGTGTCGCTGGACGGACATTTATCACAGGTAGCGGGTATTCTACCGGCTACCATTGCGGCGAATGCCGACGGTAAAGGCATGATCTGCCCACGTGAAAACGGCCCGGAAGCTGCCTGGGCGGGTGACGGTATTATTCTGGCACCATCGTCGCTATTGTCGCTAATCAATCATTTCAAGGGAACGCAGGTGCTTTCGCCACCTAAACCTAATATGGTGCAGCAAAAACATCGCGGGCCGGATTTAAGGGAAGTCAAAGGCCAGTTTGTCGCTAAGCGTGCGTTGGAAGTAGCGGCAGCCGGCGGGCATAATATGCGGATGGTCGGACCGCCCGGTGCCGGTAAATCCATGCTGGCGGCGTGTCTGCCGGCAATCCTGCCGGAACTGACCGCCCGGGAAATTCTTGAAGTCAGTACTATCGCCAGTATTGCCGGAGCATTATCCGGCGGCAAACTGACCAATGCCCGCCCGTTTCGTGATCCGCATCACTCCTCCTCCATGGCGGCGATGGTCGGTGGTGGCCGTCGTGCCGCTCCAGGCGAAATTTCGCTGGCACATAACGGGGTGTTGTTTCTGGATGAGTTGCCGGAATTCCCGCGTGGTGTGCTGGAATCGCTGCGCCAGCCGTTGGAGACGGGGAAAGTCTCTGTCGCACGGGCGCAGGCGCATGTCACCTATCCCGCCAATGTGCAGCTGATCGCGGCGATGAACCCCTGCCGCTGCGGTTATCTGGATGATCCGGCACAGGCTTGCAACAGGGCACCTAAGTGCGCGGCGGAGTATCAGGGCAAGCTCTCCGGCCCGTTAATGGATCGCATCGATATTCATGTGGATGTTCCGAAGGTCGATACCCTGTCGATGGTGCATGATGTGCCAGGTGAAGCGAGTGACGTGGTGGCACAACGTGTCAAAGCCGCACGTGACAAGCAGGCCATGCGGTATGAAGGCCTGGCACATATACGCACCAATGCCGATATCAGTGGTAACGCCTTGCAGGACATCGCCCGTCTTACGGCAGACGCCAGAGCATTGCTTGAGCAGGTGACACAGAATTTTTCGCTTTCCATGCGCGGCTATACGCGGTTGCTTCGGGTTGCGTGCACCATCGCCGATCTGGAACAAAGCGATTGCGTGGAGAAGCCGCATATTGCCGAAGCGGTGAGTTATCGCCCGATGCGTTATGACAAGGCTTGAGACAACGTAATTATAAACACAGCCTGTTGCTAAGACTGGTAAAAACGCATATTTTGTGTATTACTATCAAAAAAGATACAAAATCTGGCATTAACAAACAGTGTGTGAATGACGGTTACCGAAACGAATACTCCTCCCGCCCGTACACCGCGTCAGCAATTGATGGCGCTTGAGTATCGTACTAGTCGCGCCGCCTCCAGGCTGGATACGGCATGTGACCAGCTGCGTTGTCTTGAAGCGGAGCTAGAAACATTTCTGGAAGATTATTATGTGCGCGTCGGGCCTTATGTCGAAGAGCTGCATGCATTGGAAGAAACGCTGGCGCAGTTTAAATCCAGCGGTTCGGAGGAAGTGCAACCATCGTTCATGGAACAGTTATTCACCGATACCCATCATCATGTCATGCGCAGGAAAAATGTGCAGGAACTGGAACAGGAATTAAAATCGCTCTACCGCTCGATGGCAAAGACCTATCATCCGGACAGAGCTACTGGCAGTCAGGTGGTTGAGCGGCTCAAGCAGGATGTCATTCGCACTATTAACGATGCGTATGCGCGGCGTAATCTGGGAGAGTTGTATAAGCTGAAATTTGACATGGAGATCAGGCGCAAAGGCCATGCAATGAATGCGGAAGATAAGATTACGCTTTATGAGCAACGCTATGAGGCTATCACTCGCGCGCTTGAGGATGTTGATTGCCGACGTGAGCGGATCATGGTAACACCCGCCTATGCGCTCATGCAGCGGGCGCTGGAGATGCGTCTGGCGGGCAAGGATCTGGTCACACTGATTATCAGGGAATTAAAGCAACAGATTCACAGCAAGCAGCGCCGTATCGTCACCACCAAAATCCGCACACTCTATCTGGAAGCGCCAACTCCACTGTCGGCACCGGCCTAGGCGGTTTTATTCTCCAGTAATGGCACCTGCTGAGCCTTTGATACATAGGCCGTCATTTTTTCCAGTGCACGCGCTTCAATCTGGCGGATACGTTCGCGTGATACACCATAACGCTGGCTTAACTCTTCCAGTGTCATGGCATCTTCGGATAGCTGGCGCGCTTCGATAATATCGCGCTCACGCGCATTCAGCGTATCCATCGCTTCCAGCATCAAGTTACGTTTCTGGCTGTATTCTTCATATTCGCCGTAATGGGTTTCCTGGTTAGCCGATTCATCTTCCAGCAAATCAATCCACTCATTATCGCCATCTTCACCGACACGCGCATTGAGATACTGATCATTGGCGCTCATGCGTGTGTCCATATCGACGACATCGCGCTCGCTTACGTCCAGTTCCTCGGCGATTTGCAAGACTTCGGCCGGTGTCAATACCGTATTGTCGGTAGACTGAATCTGGCGTTTGAGACGCTTCAGATTGAAGAACAGACGTTTTTGTGCGGCGCTGGTGCCGACTTTCACCATCGACCAGGAGCGTAGCACAAATTCCTGAATCGCGGCACGAATCCACCACATCGCATAAGTAGACAGGCGAAACCCCTTATCCGGATCAAATTTTTTCACTGCCTGCATCAGCCCGATATTGCCTTCGGAAATCAACTCGGTCATCGGCAGCCCATAGCCTTTAAAACCGGAAGCGATTTTGGCCACCAGACGCAAATGACTGGTCACCAGCTTATGCGCGGCTTCATAATCACCATCTTCGGTCCAGCGCTTGGCCAGCGCATATTCCTCATCCGCTTCGAGAATCGGAAACTTTTGAATATCCTGCATATATTGACGCAAGCCGCTTTCTGCGGTCAGCGCCGGTAGTGCGATAGATCGGGTCATACCACTAACTCCTTCTTTATAAATCGCGATGATGCAGTTGTTATTTTTTTGTGTTTACTTTTTTATTCGCCGGATTTTCCCAAATCATTACATCCAGCTGCCCTTATAAGCCATAAAAGCCCTTTTCGTAAAAACCGAGCGAAATTATAGGGTATAAGATGCCGGGATGCAAGCCTAATCGGATGAAAACGCCTTGATCAATTCCCGCATATCCTCCGGCAGGCCACAGGAAAAGCTCATTACTTCGTATGTTTTTGGGTGGGCGAAGGCAATGGCGCCGGCATGCAGGGCCTGGCGCGGAAAATCAGTGATAATGCGTGGTATGTCA
>JANQJY010000037.1 GCA_028281385.1 Rickettsiales bacterium
GAAAGCGGGAATCTTCTGTCGATAAGATTCCGTGCTCACGTTTTTTGCTTTTGCAAAAACCCGTGCCACGGAATGACAGTATAATCTAACGAGAGAGAAAGCATGAGTATGCCTGATAGTGAATGTGATATCTATCATCATGTTGTTTATTATAATAAACAGATTAATTGTTGTCTATAGTAAACATTCTTTTTATGGACATATGCAGTGTGGTTGGACGTAATATTCGTAACTGCCGTCAGAAGTATGGCTGGTCACAGGAAGAGTTGGCGTTTCGCGCGCATCTTGACCGGCCTTATCTATCGCAGATCGAAAATGGCAAGCGCAATATGACATTATTGGTCTTGCAAGAGATTGCCATTGCCCTGAGCGTGACACCTACGGATTTATTGAAAGATGGTTAACTCGTTGATGATAGAAACAATACGCTCGCGTTCATCGAGTGTTTTCGGAGTGAAATCAGTTCTGTTCGAGCCTAAGGAACAGGCATAACCATTTTGATAGAGCAAGTGCAGAAAATCCCGATGTTTGGGGCCGAGCAGCTGCGGAGGATCGTATATATGAACCAGTTTGCCGGTATAACAGGCCTCCGAGACCATCGAAATCGAATCGCCTGAGATGATAAGCCTATCGCCGAGCGCCAATATGCCCTGATAGGGATTGTCTCCTGCCTTGCGATAGTCATGGAGAAAGTGCGTAATGTCACGCAGTTGCTGTTCGAGATAAGCGATGATGGCATCCGGCGTGCGGCGGCTGGTGGTGATGAGCAGGCTGCCTTCGCCTTGCAATGCTTGCGTATGTGCGAGTATCTGGTCGATATCGTCTGTTTTCAAGCTGCCATATTTACTTTTGCCGCCAAGCAGAAGACCCGTCCACGGTGTGGGCAGTGACGACCACCGCTCTTTCCATAATTCGCCTGCATCGGATAAAGATTGCTCGGTAATGGTATGCAACGCGCCAACGGTCTGAATCACTTTCGGGTGATTGGGTGGATGATCATGTTCGGGGGTGATAATCAGGTCAAACGGCTCGATTGATCCCGGCCACATTAGCTGTATCAGTTTGGTGGCAGGAGACTGTTTCTTGATATAACGCATCACCGGCAGGGTACGCCTTCCGGCTGCAATGGCGAGTTTCGGCCAGGGAGGGGAGAGGATGTCTTTGTTGGACACGCCGAAGAGTGATGCCTTCACCGGTTCGATGGCAGGCAGGGAAGAAAACGCATTAAAAGAAAGCTGTTTGACGTGATACGGCCTGTCCAGCGCCTCGCACAGTCCCAGCACCTGCGTGCGATGACCGGCACGTTCATCAAGCACGGCCCAGATATCTGATTCAGCGGACACGGAAGCTTATTTATAAGAAACGGACAGAATCTCGTAATAGCGCAAACCTTTGGGCGTGTTGACTTCAACACTGTCGCCCTCGGTTTTGCCAATTAGTGCGCGCGCAATCGGGGCTGTAATTGAGATACGTCCCTGTTCCAGATTCGCTTCATACTCACCGACAATCTGATAGGTGACTTCTTCTTCGGTTTCTTCATCGATCAGCCCGACGGTGGCACTGAATTTGACATGTACGCCGTTCATATGCTGAGGATCGATGATTTCGGCGTGCGAAATCAATGCTTCCAACTCCTTGATGCGTCCTTCGATGAAGCTCTGTTTTTCACGTGCGGCGTGATATTCGGCATTTTCCTTCAGATCGCCATGCTCGCGTGCCTCGGCAATGGCGGTGACAATGGCCGGGCGTTCTTCGGTTTTCAACCGGCGTAGTTCCTCTTCCATGGTTCTGAAGCCGGCACTTGTGACGGGAATCTTATCCATGACATACCTTTATTCCTTGTTGGCAAGACCGCCCAGCATAGAGGCTTACGGTTAATTGTCAAAATAGGATTGCAGAGGATGGACTTCGAATCCCTGACCTTCCTTTAATGCTGCCATGGCTTTCACCAGTGCGCGGGCGCCGGAAATCGTCGTGCTGTAGGGAATTTTCGATAATAAAGCCGTACGGCGGATCGAGAAGCTGTCAGCCATGGACTGTGCACCTTCGGTGGTGTTGATGACCAGATGAATCTCCCCGTCTTTCATTTTATCGACAATATGTGGGCGCCCTTCGCGGACTTTGTTGATTGGCTCAACTTCCAGTCCTTCTTCGGCAAAATAGGCGGCGGTGCCCCGGGTGGAAATAATATGATAACCCAGCGCGTTTAGCTGTTTGGCAATTTCGCAGGCGTGTTTTTTATCGCTGTCTTTGATCGAGACGAAAATATTGCCCGATGTCGGAATCGTGCTGCCACCGGCGATATGACCCTTGGCGAAGGCAAGGGAGAAGCTTTTATCCAGTCCCATCACCTCGCCGGTTGATTTCATTTCCGGACCCAGAATTACATCGACACCCGGGAAACGTGCAAAGGGGAACACGGCTTCTTTCACCGCAATATGGTTCATTTCCTCGCGTGTAAAGCCTGGTTGCTTTGGTAGTGCCAGGGCGTCGAGCATTTCCCCCGCCATTAATCGGGCGGCATGTTTGGCAACGGGCTGGCCCATGGTTTTGGCAACGAATGGCACGGTCCGGCTGGCACGTGGATTAACCTCAAGCACAAAAATATCACCATCTTTTACCGCGAACTGCACATTCATTAGGCCGCGTACTTTCAATGCCTTAGCCAGTGCTACGGCTTGCTGACAAACCTCACTTAAAATATCCTGACTGAGCGAATAGGGCGGCAGCGAACAAGCCGAATCACCCGAATGAATTCCTGCTTCCTCAATATGTTCCATCACTCCGGCGATATAGACATCGACTCCGTCACTTAGCGCATCGACATCCAGCTCGATGGCATTTTGCAGATAGCCATCGATCAATATTGGCCCGTCACCGAACAAAGCGATGATCTCTGCGGTATATTTCTTCAGGGTCTCGGCGTCATGCACGATCATCATGGCACGGCCGCCCAACACATAAGACGGGCGCACCACTACCGGATAGCCGATGGCCTCGGCCTGCTCCAGCACATCCTCGAGCGAGTGACAGATTTGGTTTGGCGGTTGTTTAAGATTGAGCGAAAATAAAATTCGCTGAAAACGTTCACGGTCTTCCGCCAAATCAATGGAATCATAGGACGTACCGATAATCGGAATATCGGTATCGATCAGATATTTGGCAAGTTTAAGTGGCGTTTGTCCGCCGAACTGCACGATTACCCCATGTACATAGCCATTTTTTTGTTCTTTTTGGATCAACTCAATGACATCTTCGGCCGTCAATGGCTCGAAATATAACCGGTCGGAGGTATCGTAATCGGTCGATACCGTTTCCGGATTGCAGTTGACCATAATGGTTTCATAGCCGGCTTCCTTGAGTGCGTAAGCCGCGTGTACACAACAATAATCGAATTCAATACCCTGACCGATGCGGTTGGGACCGCCGCCGAGAATGATGATTTTCTGTTTGTCGGTAGGCTGAGATTCACATTCGGCCGCTTGAATACCGTCCCCTTCATAGCAGCTATACATATAAGGCGTCAGTGCTTCGAATTCTGCCGCACAGGTATCGACACGCTTATAGACGGGACGAACATCGAGATTCTGCCGCCAGGCAGTCACCGCGTCTTCCTTCAGGTCAGTCAACTCTGCCAGTCTGGTATCGGAAAAGCCCATTTTCTTGATATGCAACATCCCGACGGCATCGGCCGGCAGGCCTTTGTCACGGATATTTTCTTCCGCCTCGACGATCTCTCTGATCTGCCGTACAAACCAAGGATCAAAATGGGTGATGGCGCAGATGTTGCTGACCGGCATGCCAAGGCGCAATGCCTGTGCAATATAGAGCAGCCGGTCCGGTGCGGGAAGACCGAGAGCGGATGCTACGGCGTCCATATCCGGATTATCATTGCTGTAACCTTCAATTTCGACTTCATTCAATCCGGTTAACCCGGCCTCGAGTGAGCGCAGGGCTTTTTGCAGACTTTCCGGGAAAGACCGTCCAATCGCCATGGCTTCACCGACCGATTTCATCGAGGTCGTCAGCAGCGCGTCTGCGCCGGGGAATTTTTCAAAAGCGAAACGCGGGATTTTGGTGACGACATAATCAATCGTCGGCTCAAAGGAAGCGGGTGTGGCTTTGGTCACATCATTCTGGATTTCATCGAGCGTATAACCCACGGCCAGCTTGGCGGCGATCTTGGCGATCGGGAAACCGGTGGCTTTGGAGGCCAGCGCCGAGGAACGCGAGACGCGGGGATTCATTTCAATCACCTTCATGCGCCCGTCTTCGGGGTGGATGGCGAACTGGACATTCGATCCGCCGGTGTCGACGCCGATTTCACGCAGTACAGCGATCGAGGCATCACGCATTAGCTGATATTCCTTATCAGTCAGGGTCAATGCCGGAGCGACGGTGATCGAATCACCAGTATGCACGCCCATCGGGTCAATATTTTCAATCGAACAGATAATGATGCAGTTATCAACTTTGTCGCGCACCACCTCCATCTCGAATTCCTTCCAGCCGAGAATCGACTCATCGATTAACACTTCTGAGGTCGGCGAAGCATCCAGCCCGGCCGCAACGATCTGCTCGAATTCTTCTCTGTTATAGGCAATGCCGCCACCCGACCCGCCGAGAGTAAAGGACGGGCGGATAATGGAGGGCAATCCGGTCTCCTCCAGCGCTTCCCGCGCTTCCTCCATCGAGCGAACCACTTGATTCTTGGGTACCTCCAGGCCAATCTGTGCCATGGCTTTGTTGAAAAGCTCACGATCTTCAGCCTTGTTGATGGAATCCAGATTGGCGCCAATCAGTTCGACATTAAACTGTGCCAGCACACCGGACTCTGCCAGCATTTTGGCACAGTTCAGTGCTGTCTGCCCGCCCATGGTCGGCAGCAGTGCGTCAGGCCGTTCCTTATCGATGATCTTTTCGACAATCTCTGGTGTAATCGGCTCAATATAGGTGGCATCGGCCAGTTCCGGGTCAGTCATGATGGTGGCCGGGTTGGAGTTGACCAGAATGATGCGATAGCCTTCGGCTCTCAGTGTTTTCACCGCTTGTGTGCCGGAATAGTCAAACTCGCAGGCTTGGCCGATGACGATCGGTCCGGCACCGATGATGAGGATGGATTCGATATCGGTACGTTTAGGCATAGACAGAGTCCAGAGTTCGGAATTCGAAGTTCAGTGAATAAACCATATTACCCAGCACGTTTTTCCTCCAACTTATTGATAAGGCCGTTGAGCATACGCCCAAGTTCAGATGTGAGATCGATAGCGTAACTTAATTCATCATCATCGATATATCCCAAATCTTTTGACAAAAATAAAAATGTTTCTACCTCGCTGAGTGACCCATAGGCGATATTCAGGAATCTGATAAATTCGGCCGTTGAACGCTTTGAGCTGCCTTCTGCAATGTTGGCAGGCACAGATACGGCAGCGCGTTGTATCTGTTGGGTTATGCCATATTGTTCATGTTTAGGAAAATCGTGAGTAATCTTATAAATAATCGAGACAAGTGCCCGGCCTTTTTGCCATACTTGGAGGTCCTGGTAATTTTTTATATTCATTACTGAACTCCGGACTCTGAACTCTGAACTCTCATAAGTGTTATGAATTCATCGAACAAATACATGCTGTCACGCGGACCGGGAGAGCTCTCCGGATGATGCTGCACCGAAAAAGCAGGACCTTCTTTCCATCGCAATCCTTCCACCGTACCATCGAACAGGGACAAATGCGTGATCTCAATCGACTCTGGCACATGATGCGGGCAGACGACAAAGCCATGATTCTGGCTGGTGATTTCAACCTGCCCGGTTTCATTACGTTTCACCGGATGATTCGCACCGCGATGGCCCTGAAACATTTTCTCGGTCTGAGCGCCCAGTGCCAATGCCAGTAATTGGTGGCCCAGGCAAATGCCGAATAACGGCACAGCGGTGGTGAGCAGTTCCCTGATAATAGGCACGGCATATTCGCCGGTTGCGGCCGGGTCGCCCGGTCCGTTGGACAAAAATATACCGTCCGGTTTCAGTGCCAGAATTTTCTCTGCCGGATAATCGGCAGGGACGATGGTTACTCTGCACCCACGTTCGGCCAGACAGCGCAGAATATTCAGTTTTTCACCGTAATCGATCGCAACGACGTGATATTCAGGGTCTTTCAATTCCCCATAACCGTTGCCATGACGCCAGGCAGATTCGCTCCATTCATAGGGCTGTCTGGTCGTGACCTGTCTGGCCAGTTCCAGTCCTTCCAGCGGCGGCCATGCCTTAAGTTTTTCCAGTAATGCTTCTTTGGAAGCAGCCTTGGTGGATTCAGGATAGATAATTGCAACATTTTGTGGTCCGTCTTTGCGGATGCGGCGGGTGAGGGCACGTGTGTCGATGCCGGTAATGCCAGTCAGCTTCTTCCCGGAAAGCCACTCGGGGAGAGGTTGTTCACAGCGATAATTGGACGGCTCGCTGATCGTTTGGTGGAAAATAAAGCCATTGGCCGTGGCATTGGTCGATTCATTGTCCTCTTCATTCGTGCCAACATTGCCGATATGCGGGAAGGTAAAGGTGATGATCTGGCCGGTATAGGACGGATCGGTCAGCACTTCCTGATAACCGGTCATGGAGGTATTAAAGCAAATTTCACCAAAAGCTTCCCCCTGCCAGCCTGCGCCATATCCAAAAAACGTTGTCCCATCTGCCAGCAGCAGGGCAGCATTATAAGGTGCAGGGATAAACGACGTTTCTGCCATGTTTGTTAATGGTCTCCGGCCAAATTGTCGGGACCATAAATAACCCGTCCCCACAAGTCAAGCGGGGGACGACATGAAATTCCGGACAGGGTTAACTATGCTTGCGGATCCAGTTAGTAATGACCGGGCGGATATGCTCTCGCCAGCGGCGGCCGTTGAAAATCCCATAATGGCCGACATTTTTCTGCAGATGGTATTTTTTCATTGTTTTAGGCAGCTCGGTGGCGATATCCAGTGCTGCTTTGGTCTGGCCGACACCGGAGATGTCATCCAGTTCGCCTTCGATGGCAAGAATCGCCGTATTTTCAATCGCATTCGGATGCACGATTTTATCGTGATGTTTCAACTCTCCCTTCGGTAGGGCGTGATGCTTGAACACTTCGACAATCGTCTGCAGGTAAAACTCCGCCGGTAGATCGGCCACTGCCAAATATTCATTATAAAATTTGCGATGGGCGGCGGCACTGTCACCATCACCCTCGACCAGATGCTGGAAATGTTTGATATGCGCATCGATATGACGGTCGAGATTCATACTCATAAAGCCGGACAGTTGCAAAAAGCCCGGATAAACACGCCGCATGAAGCCGGGATAATTAAATGGTACCCGCGTGATCACATGGGTTTCGAACCAGTTGAGCGAACGTTCTTTGGCAAAGGTATTGACCTGCGTCGGCGCTTTGCGCGTATCGATCGGTCCGCCCATCAGTGTCATGGTTTTAGGAGTGCAGGGGTCCTTTGCTTCCGACATTAATGCCACGGCGGCGAATAGTGGGACCGAAGGCTGACATACCGCCATGGTATGCGCCCCCTTGCCAAGGTGATGGATGAATTCGATGAGATAATCGATATAGCTGTGCAAGTCGAACGGACCAGCACCAAGCGATACTTCGCGCGCATCGGTCCAGTCGGTGATATAGACATCGTGATAGGGCAGCAACGCCTGAACCGTACCGCGCAGCAGCGTGGCATGGTGACCCGACATCGGTGCAACAATCAACAGCTTTGCCTGTTCCTTATCGGTCTGTTTTTTGAAATGCAGCAGCCGGCAGAAGCTTTTTTCCATGGCGACTTCTACCTCTACATCCACCTTCTGATTGCCCATCTTGACATGTTTGATGCCGAATTCTGGTTTAGGGTATTTTTTGGTAATACGCTCCATCAACTCACCGGCAGCCACCATATGGCGGCCGAAATCGGTGTAGGAAATCGGGCTTAATGGATTACTGTAGACATGCTTGGTGGCATTGGCCATCATACGCAGGGGAGTCATACCGACTGACTGCATTTCATGCAGGCTGTACAGATGACTGTTTTCGACGAATGGAAACATCATTTCTCTTTCGGGGTTATAAATTTCTCTTTGTACCATATCATCAACAGGTGTTGTTGTAACGGGCGAAGTTGTGTCTAGCATCATCGCACCTCCTTAATAGTATAAACGGGAAGCCTAAATAAAAGGTTAACAAGCATTAACCATATATTGTATATACAAGCGAAGGCTACCACAATATGCAGTGAGCTCCAACTGTTTCATCTTAAGATAACAAAAAAGTGGATAGTTAATCTAACGCTTTTCTTTATCACGTAATTTAGCCAACGCTTCACCCATACGTTGCAGTGACCTGCTGGAGTCGTCACGGGGGATCATCACCTCAATGACATACATCTGCTCAAGATCTGCAATAGCGGTTTGCAGGGTATCCTGCAGTTCGGCATTGGTCTGCACGCGCTTCGAGCAGCCGTAACGTAGTAATTCGGTGGTTTTAGTATAATCCCACATATGGATGTTATTGAAAGGTCCGTCCAGAATATGGCGTTGCGTGCCATAGCCGTCATTGTTCAGAATAAAGACAATGGGTGCCATGCCTTCCTTGGCGGCGGTGGAAAGCTCAGCGCCAGTCATTTGAAAGGCGCCATCACCGACAATGGCGAAAACGCGGGCATTGGCATCGGCAGCCATCGCGCCAATCGAGGCCGGTATGGCAAAGCCCATGGATAAATAATAGGCATCCGACAAAAAGGTATTGCGTTTAGCGGTGCGCAGATCCATGGCGCCGATCAGCGCGTCACCGGTATCGCAGACCAAAATGTCATTTTCACTCAGATGTAATCCCAGGATACGGAAAAAGGATTCAGCGCTTAGCGATTCTTTCAATTCATTTTCTGCCATCGGTTCCGGTTGTGGGGCAGGGCGAGGCCGGTCTTTTTCCTGTTTGGGGGCAATGGATACTTCGGCCAGGGCTTCGAGAAAATCGCTGAATAATACGTCATCATAACTGCGCAGCCCGATACGGATTTTTTCCGTGGTGGCCAGCAGGCTCTGTTTGCGGTGCAAATCCGCCGTATTCAGCCCGAGAAAAATATCGGTAATAAACGCACCGAGCATGAGCACGCAATCGCTCGATTCGACATAGTCCTGCACTGCCTTTTCCGACAGCCCGCCGCTATAAACGCCCATATAAAGCGGGTTCTGCTCACTGATCACGCTTTTGCTGAGCAGGGTGGAGGCGATAGGGATGTTGAATTTTCTGGCTATCTGCAATGCCAGATCGGTCAGGCCGTGGCGATGCAGCTCGACATCGGCAATGATGACGGGCTGCGTTGCCTTTTCAATGAATGCCGTAGCGTCTTCTATTGCCGCTTCGAGATTTTCCGCATCGCTGGAGGGCGCCTCGCGGTTACGGATCACTGGCGGTTGAATCGGCAAATCGACAATATCATAGGGTATTTCGATATAGCCGGGCCGGCATTGCTTTTCGACCTCATCGATCACCCGCATGATTTCCTCGGCGGCATGTTCGACATCGAGCAGGATGGTGTTAGCGCAGGTGACCTCTTCATAAATTCGCCGCTGAGTATCAAAAGTGCGTACTTTGTGATGCAGCAGCGGGTCAGCCTGGCGGTCACTCGGTGACGGGCCGCCGGAAATGACGAGCAACGGGCTTTTCTCGGCATAGGCGCAGGCGACGGAATTAAGCATGTTCAGCCCGCCGACGCAATAAGTGACGCAGGCGACACCGATCTTGTTACTGGTACGCGAATAGCCGTCGGCGGCAAATCCGACGGAAGGTTCATGCGTCAATGTAATCAGTTCAAGCGGCGAACGATCGAGCCAGCGAAAGGTCGGCAGGGCAAAGTCGCCGGGAATGCCGAAGGCATGCGTGACGCCTTTGCCATGCAGATAGTCAAACAGAAATGAACCGACGGTGTGCTGTATCATGCGACCTCCCCCCCGCATTCAGGATGGTATGGTATTATGACTGCGACGATAATTCATTGCCATCGTTATGGCCACAATAATCACTCCCACTATGCCGGTCTCGACCGTTTTGTATAACAGACAGGGAATGGCGGCGGCAAAGAACAGCCGCTCGGACAGCAGGACTCTGGTGAAGACATAGCCTTCCACCGCAAAGGCGAGCGCCAGTATCAGGCCCAGCGTCGTCAGGCACCCCATGATAAAAGCCGGCCAGGTGACATCACCGACGAATAATATATCGGAATAGACCATCATCACCGGCAGCAGGAAGAATCCGCCCGCGAGTTTGAGCGCTTCGACGGCTGAGCGCTGCGGTCTGGCATTGGCGACTCCGGCGGCGGCAAAGGCGGCGAGTGCGACCGGCGGGGTGACATTCGAGGTTTGCGACAGCCAGAAAATCACCATATGCGCGGTAATCAGATAAACGCCCATATTTTCCAGCGCCGGGGCGGCCATCACCGCAAGGATGATATAAGCGGCGGTAACAGGCAGGCCCATACCGAGAATCAGCGCTGCACCGGCGACCAGCAGCAATGCCAGCACCAGCCGTCCGTCGGACAGTGAAATGACGAATTCGGTAAATTGCAGGCCGAGCCCGGTCTGGCCGATGACGCCGACAACGATGCCGGCAGTGGCGCAGGCGGTGGAAATCGGCAGCATCATCAGCGCGCCCGCCTTCAGCCCGTCGAAGATTGCCTTAAAGTTAATGCGTGTATGTTTGCGCATCATGCAGGAGACGATAATCGCGCCGGTACCGATGGCGCCGACGAGGGTGGGTGAGAAGTTAAGCATCAGCAGGGCGATGATCAGCAGTAGCGGGAAAATGAAATGAAACCCATGCGCCAGAATGGCTTTGACATTGGGACGATCCTTGATGCCTTCGAGCCCCAGCTTGCAGGCCATCAGATGCACATAGAGCAAGACAGAGGTGAAGTACAGCAGCGCCGGGACGATCGAGATCAGCACGATATCGCGGTAAGGCGTGTTGGTGAATTCCGCCATGATAAACGCGCCGGCGCCCATGATCGGCGGCATGATCTGCCCGCCGGTGGAGGCCGAGGCTTCGATCCCTGCCGCCTGTTCGGGCTTGTAGCCGAGTTTTTTCATCATCGGGATGGTCAGCGCGCCGACGGCGACGGCATTGGCAATCGCCGAGCCGGAAATCGAGCCCATGCCGGCTGAGGCGAGGACGCAAGCCTTGGCCGGTCCGCCGCGGTATTTCCCGGCAGCGGCGTAGGACAGATCGATCAGGAATTTACCGACGCCGGTCGATTCCAGAAACGCGCCGAACAACACGAACATGAACACAGCGGTGGCAGCAATGCCGAGCGGTGCGCCGTAAATGCCTTCCGAGGTGAAGATTTGAAAGCGCACTACGCGTTCGAGCGAAAAACCGCGATTGGCGATGGCATCGGGCAGGTAATTGCCGAACATGACATACAGCAGGAAGATCAGCCCGATCAGCGCCATTTCCCAGCCGACGGCGCGGCGGGTTGCTTCGAGTACCAGAAACAGCAGCGCTGCCCCGGCGATATAATCGCTTTCAGACAAGCCGTTGAGCAAGTGATCAATCCCTGCATAGTCGAAGGTAACGGTGGCGATGCCGCCGAACAGCGCGAAGCCGCAGGCGATGACATCCGTTATTCGGGCCGGAAGATACAGCGGCGAATCATGGCGTTTGATCAGCGGATATTTGATAAAAACGAGAATCAGAATCCAGCTGAGATGAATCGGGCGGAAAAAGGTGGAGCCCAGTTCGGTCGTCACCCCCTGATAGAGCTGGAAAGCGGACAGGGCGGCGGCGATCCACCACATCGCCCGCATCAGATATGTATCGAGTAGCCAGGGCGACGGTTCGGGCTTGACGATGGTGTCCGGCGCACTCATTGGCGTATCCCTTCCAGGCGCCTGTTGGCGATGTGTTCGGACAGAAAGCGCTCGCTCGCCGGATGCAGAATATCGGTGGCGTAACGGATGCTGTTTTCCGGTGTGGTATAGCGCGCGACCTTGGTGACGCCGAGCATTTCACGCATATGGGCGAAGGCGGTGCCAATTAGCGTATAAGCCAGATCATCATCCATCGCTTCATTGACGATCAGGAAGTTCCATAAGGTTGCGGTCTGTACTGGTTCACCAATGCCATTATAGGTATCTTTCGGTACCTCAAAGGCGCTATAGGCCGGAAAAGCGCCGCTGACCTGCTGCATCTCCTCGTCGCTGAAGGGAATCAGGCGGATATCGCGGGTCAGCGCCAGTTCGACCAGCGCTGCCAGCCCGATGCCGCCGACCATGAATCCGGCATCGATGGTGCCGTTCTTCAGCCCGTCGGAGGTTTCGGTATAGCTGAGATATTGTACCGAAAAATCCTCCTGCGTGATTCCGAGGGTGTTCAAAATGTTCGTTGCAGTAATCGCGGTGCCGGAGCCCGGCGCACCGATGGAGACGCGTTTGCCGCGCAGGTCTCCGACTGAGCGGATATCCGACGAGGCATTGGTCACCAGATGCACGACATTGGGATACAGCGCAAACAGCGCACGCACCTTCATCGGGTAGGGGAATTTACCCTCCCCGGCGACGGCGTCGCGCAGCGCATCGCCCTGAGAAATACCCAACTCGCTTTCGCCTTTATGCACCTGAATGATATTGACGGCTGAACCGCCGGTGACCTCGGCCTTGATATTCACCTCGTCCAGCTCGCGCGACCAGATTGAGGCCAGCCCACCGCCGAAAGGGTAGTATAACCCCGAAGGTGAGCCGGTGGCGATCGACATGGTTCCATGCGACATGGTCTCACCGGCTTTTGCAGTAAGAGGGTATAGCAACAGGAATAACGCGATAAGCCGTGTCATAGCGTGCGAGCTTAGCGTAAGCAGTTTGGAAAAACAAAGGGGAAGTTAACGGATGTATCCGACTTTACCACCTTCGAAAGAATCGTCGTAAATTAATGACCATGCTTGACACCTCATCATAGAAGAAGGCGTATTTCATTAAGTTTACTCTAATTTAAAAGCCATAGTGCAGCCAATGTCTGGGTTTTGCAATTGATAGGTCGCGGTTTCCAAGTCTGAAGAGGCACAGTTGCTATTAAACGTGTTATTTACCGCGGTTCCGGCAAAACCTGTTGCTGGTTTGCCGTCATCAATTTTAGTATCGATATTCCACGCTTCTTCGTTGGTAAAAATGTTACCATTGTTCCAGCTATTTGCTATGAGCCCGCCGATTTGGAAGTTATGAGTCAGCTTAAAATTCTCTGTATGGTTTGGGCTATTGCCCCAATACAGCATAGTCCAATACCCATTGGATAATTTACTTTTCGCCACATTGTCTGGTGTAGCATGAGAAGAAGCATGTCCGGGACCGCTGACACCTGAATATGTTCCCTCAAGCAATCCGGCATTGGCCAGATGCTGCCAAAATCGATATGATTCATTATAGAAAGAAGCGTCGAGGATTTTGCCGTCTCCATCGCCGTTGCAGGTTTCGGTGCCGGTGGAAATAGTGGTTTTGCAGGTAGCAGGATCGGCATGTGCTTCACCCCAGAAGTCTGTCGCATTGGTCATATCACCGGGCAGAGCGAAATATTTGTCACGGAAGGTATAGACTGCGGTTTGAAAGGCTTGGAACTCGGTGGGCACACTGCGCAACTCTGCATTGCGGATGAGGTTCTGGCCGGTGAGGATGCCGCCGGTCAGCAGGCCGAGGATGACAAGGACAATACTTAACTCGACCAAACTAAACCCGTCATTGCGAGAAGCGCAGCGACGAAGCAATCCAGCCGCTCTAGATTGCCGCGTCGCAGTCTTTGACTGCTCCTCGCAATGACAACACTGAAATAAAAAATCACGCATTATAAACCTCCTCGTCTGGTGATCGGGGAGTTCGAAAAACCCATGTTATGAAAGGTTCCCACTGGCCTTTAGGACATACCTTGGACATACGCCAATGGCTCCCCGACCATAAAACAAGTCGAGGAGTATGAATAACGGCCACACTAAACCGCATAACATGAGGGGTTTCGACGCCCCAGGATGTACAAACAACCTGATTTCAATGTAACATACAAGATAACGCGCTACAATAGGTTTGAAGAGAGAAGGATAGTTTGGTTTTAACAAAGCCTATTCGTCAGATAGTTTTTTAAGCGCGTTTTTTCTTTTTTCTACCCGTCGGTTTGCCGGGTTTCTCAAGGGATTGCTCCAGCTTGTCGATTTCGTCGCGCAGTCTAGCGGCGAGCTCAAATTCAAGATCGGCGGCGGCCTTCAGCATCTGCTGGCGCAGAAAATCGATGTGATCATGGATGTTGTTGCCGGTAAATTCGGGCACGCCGGTCAGCTTTTGCGTATCGACGGTATAATGATCCTTTTCATAGGCCGAATCCATGACTTCAGCAATTTTCTTTGTCACGCTTTCAGGGGTAATGCCATGTTTGTCATTATAGGCCTGCTGAATATTGCGGCGGCGTTCAGTTTCTTCGATGGCATAGGTCAGCGAATCGGTCATTTTATCGGCATAGAGAATGACCTTGCTGTTGACATTGCGTGCAGCGCGGCCGATGGTTTGAATCAGTGAGGTGCGCGAGCGCAGAAACCCTTCCTTATCGGCATCGAGAATCGCCATCAGCCCGCATTCGGGAATATCCAGCCCTTCGCGCAGCAGATTGACGCCGATAAGCACGTCAAACACGCCCAGCCGCAAATCGCGGATAATATCGATGCGCTCAAGCGTGTCGATATCCGAATGCAGATAGCGCACCCTGATACCCGATTCATCCAGATATTCGCATAGCTGTTCGGCCATTTTCTTGGTCAATGTCGTCACCAGGACGCGCCGGCCTGCTTTCACTTGTTCGTGGCATTCCTTCATCAGATCATCGACCTGTGACTCTACCGGGCGGACGTAACAGGGCGGATCGATCAGCCCGGTCGGACGGATGACCTGTTCGACATAGCGACCGTCCGTGCGGTTCAGTTCGATCTCGCCGGGGGTGGCGGAGACATACATCGTCTGCGGGCGCATCGCATCCCATTCCTCGAATTTCAACGGGCGGTTATCCATGCAGGAAGGCAGGCGGAAGCCATGCTCGGCCAGCACCGTCTTGCGCGCATAATCGCCGTTATACATGCCGCGCAGCTGCGGCAGGGTGACATGGCTTTCATCGACGAACAGCAGCGCGTTACGTGGCAGATACTGGAACAGGGTTGGCGGCGGTTCGCCGGGGGCGGTGCCGGCAAGATAGCGCGAGTAATTCTCGATGCCCTTGCAGGTGCCGGTTTCCATCAGCATTTCGATGTCGAACTGCGTGCGTTGTTCGAGCCGTTGTGCTTCGAGCAGCTTGCCGCATTTATGAAAGAAATCGAGCCGCTCTTTGAGTTCTTCCTTGATATGCTTAACCGTGGCGTCGATGGTCGGTTTGGGGGTAACATAATGGCTGTTGGCATAGAGGGTCACCTGGTCGAAATTGCCGCGTTTTTCACCAGTGAGCGGATCAAAGGCATGGATCGCTTCGATCTCGTCGCCGAACAGTGACAGGCGCCAGGCTTCCTCGTCCAAATGCGCGGGAAAAATATCCAGCGAATCGCCACGTACGCGAAACGTGCCGCGGATAAAATTTTGATCGTTGCGTTTATACAGTAGCTCGACCAGCTTGCCGATCAGCTCACGTTGTGGCAGCTCTTCGCCGACCGACAGGGTCATTTTCATCCCGGCATAGGTCTCGACCGAGCCGATACCGTAAATACAGGAGACCGAGGCGACGCAGATGACATCCTTGCGCTCGAGCATGGCGCGGGTAGCAGAATGGCGCATGCGGTCGATCTGTTCATTGATTGAAGCGTCTTTCTCGATATAGGTATCGGTTTTGGCAACATAAGCCTCGGGTTGGTAATAGTCGTAATAAGAAACGAAATATTCGACCGCATTATTTGGGAAAAATTCTTTCATCTCATGATAAAGCTGTGCGGCCAGGGTTTTGTTATGCGCCAGAATCAGCGCCGGACGCTGGGTGCGTTCAATCACATGCGCCATGGTGAAGGTTTTGCCGGAACCGGTCACGCCGAGCAGCACCTGATCCTTGCGATTTTCCTTAAGACCTACGACCAGCGCCTCAATCGCTTCGGGTTGATCTCCTTTCGGCGTATAATCGGAGACGATTTTTAAAGGGTGTGACATACAGTGTAGGTAAGCCGGCAAGGATGGCAGATCAACCGCCGCCGAAAATACCGCCCTGTTCGCGTACCCGTACAACGGACGGGCCGATGATGATCATGATGAAGGCAGGCATCAGACATAGAATCAACGGAATGGTGATCAGTGCTGGCAGGCGGTTTGCTTTGTTTTCTGCGACCATGAGACGTGTTTGCCGGTAATCGTCGGATAATACGCGTAGTGTATCAACCAGACTAGTTCCGAATTTTTCGGTCTGAATCAAGGCGGCAACCAGCGACCGGAACGGCACCAGATCAGTCCGTTCGGCCAGGTTATTCAGTGCCCGCGTTCTGTCATTCAAAAGTGCCAGTTCAAGCCGTGTGCGGTTTAGTTCCTTGGTGATTTCCGGGTGGGCGCGACCCAGTTCCTTACAGACACGTCCCAGTGCCGCATCCATCGCCAGACCGGATTCGACGCAGACCAGAATCAGATCCAGCGCGTCGGGAAAAGAACGCATCAACGTCTTTTTGCGTTTCTGAATGGCATTTTCGACATATAAATGGGCACCGAATATACCGATAGCGGCAACAATCACTCCGACCAGTATATTTAATAACTTCTTGGAACCTTCGGCATCTTTCCCAAAGAAGTAAAAGGCGGCGAGGATAAAGAAAATAGAGATAAAACGTTGGAAAAACAAATAATAAGCCGGCGCATCAGGTGACATAATGCCGGCCAGATGAAGTTTCGGGCGTAATTCTTCGGCTTTTTTCTCAACATTACATCCGACCAGGAGTAAAAACCCGGCCAGCATCTCGCCGGTAGGGGACATTTTGGTATCAATCTCGAGCGCCTCTTCTCCGGCGTCCATATCTACGGTAGTCGTGGCCTGTTCTCCGGCAATGCGCTGTTGTAACTCCTTGGCGCGTTGTTGTTTGCGGATAATGTGATCTATCACCAGATAGAGCATAATGATGACAATGGCGACGACGACGGCAAAAATGATGGTGGTGGTATCGCTGCTCATATGCTCTGTCTCATTAAATGTCGATGTTAATCATTTGTTTCACAATCCACATACATAAAAATACCAGCCCCAGTGCCGTTCCTAAAATAGCCTGGCCGGTTGGATCAGTCCATAACGGTTCAATATAATCTCTTCGCAGAAAATATAGTATAAAGAAGATGAAAAAGGGTAATGAACCGAGAATCATCGCCGTAGCCCGGCCTTCGGACGTCATGGCCTTGATTTTTAAACGCAATTGCTTGCGTTTACGGATAATATTCGACAGGTTGCTGATAACTTCGGCCAGGTTACCACCGGTTTCCTGTTGCACTGACAGTACCACCACGAAAAAGTTGATGTCCGGTTCATTGATACGCTCAGCCATCCGGTTCAGGCTTTCCGTCACGGTACGGCCGAGGGAAATTTCCTGCACGACCTGTTCGAATTCCACACTGGCTGGCGGTTCCATATTCTCGGCCACCATTTTAAATGCGGTATTGATGGGAAAACCGGAACGCACACTCCGCACAATCATATCCAGCACATCCGGGAAGGTATTGACGAATTCTTCATTGCGTTTTTTGATTTTGCGCTTGAAGTAAAAATAAGGCACATACCAGGCCCCAAACATTCCAATTGGAAGGCTGGCAGGTCCCATTCCCCCCGCCTGATAGAGAAAGATTGGGAAAATAACCGCCATGGTGCCCATGATGCCTATCATGGGCGCAAGAAGCTTTTTGTTGCCCGACTGTACCATGACCACATAGAGCGGACGCATACCGGGGAGAGAATAAAACAGTTTTATAAGCGGGGTTTCTTCTGAAAACTCTTCTTTCAGGATACCCTGCTTTTTTTTGTCTTCATTGGCGACAGTCTGCGTATCCTCATAAATTTGCTTCAGGACATTTTTGGTATGTTTGGATTGCTCTTCCGGAATAGCTTTCGGAAAGAGAAACACAAAGGCAACATAAGCCAGAATACCAGCGCCAATAGATACGAGCAGAACGTCCATATAATGTATCCTTTATAAGAACTACATTATATGCTTACATTCATGCATTCAAGTACCTCTTTATCCTTACCGAAATATTCAGCTTGTGATAACATCTTGGGGCGTATTCCATAACATGTGAAATCACCTATCAGGTTCCCTTGCGGGTCCATCCCCCTGGGTTGATACTGAAACAGGGTCTGGGTCGTGAAAATAGAGCCTTCCATGCCGGCCAACTCCTCGATTTGCACGATTCGCCGCTTTCCATCACGCATACGCTCGATTTGTACGATAATGTTCACCGCACTGGCAATCTGTTGGCGTAGAGATTCAGTGCCGATTTGAACTGCGGACATACCCACCAGATTCTCGATACGGGCCAGACAGTCGCGCGGACTGTTAGCGTGAATAGTCGCCATGGAACCGTCATGACCGGTATTCATGGCTGAAATCATATCAATAATCTCATCGCCACGAATCTCACCGAGGATAATTCGGTCAGGACGCATCCGCAGGGCATTCTTTACCAGTTGGCGTTGGTTGATTTCACCTTTGCCCTCCACCGAGGCCGGGCGTGTTTCCAGGCGTAGTACATGCGGTTGGTGTAATTGCAATTCTGCCGCATCCTCGATGGTGATAACACGTTCTTCAGGGGTAATATGCCCCGATAACGCGTTCAGCAGGGTGGTCTTACCGCTACCGGTACCGCCGGAGACAATCATATTTAAACGCACATGGCCGCAAATCTCCAGAAATCTGCACATTTCCGGTGTCATCGAATCAAATTCAACATACTGACTAAGCGGCATTTTATTTTTCTTGAACTTACGAATCGATACCAACGCACCATCCAGTGCCAGCGGCGGAATAATGGCATTGAAACGTGATCCGTCAGGCATGCGCGCATCCACCATGGGCGAGGCCTCATCCACCCGCCGTCCAACGCGCGATACGATACGTTGGATCACATTAAGCAAATGCTGACCATCCATGAAGGTGACATCGGTCAGCAGCATTTTACCGCGTTTTTCAACAAAGATCTGATTCGGACCGTTGATCATGATATCGGAGATATCATTATCCTGCAGCAGCGGCTCGATGGGACCATAGCCGAAGATTTCATCCATCGCCTGTTCTTTGATGGCTTCGATCTGCATGGCGTTCAGCGGCATGTTCATTTCACCAAGCAAACGATCAATGACTTCAGTCACACGGCTCGACTTGTCGTCCTGTTTCATTTTTTCGAGCACGACAAAATCCACCTGCTTGATCAGCTCCTCGATTAATTTTGATTTTGCCTGGACGAATTCCGGGGTTTCGAGTTTTTTATCGACATAATGCGTGACTTCGATGTCATGGATGCCGGCACTGCTTATCGTTGGCGATTTTATTTTTTTGGAATCGACCAGCTGGCGTTCTTGCTCACCCCCCGGGATTTCTTCTAATGCTCCACCTCCGTTGCCGGAACTTTCACTCCCAGGAACAGCGGCGGGAAGTTGGCTGGATGCATCAGAAGGAGGAGGACTATTGTAAGAGGATTCCTGCGTTGGAACAGGCAGAGAAGGATTATCAACGCTCTCTTGTTCAGAGGGGGGGTGTTCCGGTGAAGGTGGCGCTTTTTTTCCAAACATCTTACGTCAGCCTTTTCGTTAATGGGGCAAAAAAAACAGGACGGCTGGGGGCTGCCGGTTGGAACGAGCCTTCATCCGCACCTTTTTCAGACATGTCGCGTAACGATTCGGCAATCGTGAGAATTTCAGTCGATAATTTGGTTTTACCCAGTTCCAGAATCGTTTTTCCCTGGTTTTCAGCATTAACCACTGTTTTGATATCATTAGGAATAAAATAGGAAATTTCCGTATTGCATACGCGCTCGTAATCTTTAGCGGTCACACCTTCTTTATATTTGGCGCCGCTTCTGTTGATGGCAATTCGTATGGAATCCTGATTCACTCCCATATCCCGCCATACATTCAACAGGCGCGATGAATGTGTCACCGATTTCAGCCAAAGCTGTGCGACCAGGACAATATAATCCGAATTGCTGAATGCGGCAGAAATCCATGGCGACCAGAAATGCGGCAGATCAAGTACGATATATTTATATTTTTCTTGCAATGCCTGTACCAGATCCCGGATTACTTCCGGCTGTAGTTCCGGTAGGAATTTCAATTCATTAGGAGCGGCTATCACATCCATATTATTATTATATCCCACGACCATCCGCTCAACCAGGGTCGAGTCAATACCGCGATCCGGATGTTCGAACAATTCCTTGATGCCAAAAGGCGAGCTTAGATCAAGATTCTTTGACACCATGCCAAACTGGTAATCCATATCGACGATAATGGTTTTCTGATTGAATTCCTTGGCAAAGCAATAGGCGGTATTTAATGCGAGTGTACTGGAACCGTCCCCTGCTGCAGCGCTCATAAAAGAAACAACCTTACTGTTGGTATTGGTTTTTTTGGCTCCTTGTTTCATCAAAGCGCGGCAGATATCATCGACTCTTGGAGGGACTGGGAAATAGTCAACCACACCCCGGTCCGTCAATGCGCGGTAAAAATGGATATCATTGGCTTCGCCGATCACCACCACCTGAGTGCCGGCGACACAATGTTGCGATAATTCGTCCAATTCTCCCAACACTTCATCTTTTCGGGGACCAATATGCATGATGATGTAGGTCGGGCTGATGGAATTGGCATCAATGAAACGGGCGGCATCATAACCGGTACCGACGATCACATTGGCAAATGAATAGCCTAATGCATTCGCCACCTGTGTCGCAAAAGGGCGATCGGAATCATCGGATAAAACGACTAATACTGGGCTCTGTTGATCCATAGCTTCGTGTTATAACAAATTTTAATGCTTGTCACATCCTAAGATAAACGAGCAAGGGTTAAATTATCGTTAAATCGTTTGTTGTATCACTGCAACAGGGCTTCCGTTTCGAGTTGCGGTTGCTCCTCGGCAGGCTGAGAGTAGGTTTGATAATTTTGTACAGCCTTGCGGGCATCAGGATAATCCATCAGATTCGGACTGACAAATTGATGTTTTTCCGACACAGATTGCACCATATTGGCAGCAACGGAGCAGCCAAAAGTAGGATGGTTCAAATGATAAGGGTTGATATGGTTATCAATGTAGCGATTTTCGCAATCCCGTGCCAGAACCCGCTCATAAACCAGTGAAACGCTGTTATCGGCAGCCAATACATACATGGTCGGCACGCCATATAAATCAAGTACTTCCTGAGCGGCGGCACAGTATGGGTCCGTATCGAGGCAATAAAGCTCCGCCCGAGTCGGCTGGTCCTGATTGACCCATTCTGCCAACTCGTCCAGCGCTTCCTCGGATGCGACGCTTAGATTCACTACTTCGGATGAAACATCTAGCAGAGATTCCGGGGTGCCGCGCTCGAAATAGGCTCCAGGCGGCACGGTACTACATGCTGTCAGGTAAAATAACATCACCGCAGGAATAGCTGATAATAATCTCATATTAATCAACCATAAACCCGATCGGGCCCTCTAGCGTCGGCGTTTGGGAGAATTTCTCGGTTCCACCGCTTAATGAGCCCAACGCACCGTAAAATACATTCTCCATAAAGCTGGCCGGACGGAAATTATCTGTCGGCAGCCGCACATCAGTAGTTTTCATCGGATCGACGATATAAGGCGTTACGGCCAATACCAGTTCGGTTTCATTGCGCTGATAAGCGGTGCTGCGGAACAGGGCGCTTAAAATAGGAATTTCACTGACACCAGGCAATTGGCTGATAGTAGATGTCATAGTGTCCTGAATCAGCCCGGCAATCATGAAGCTTTCTCCCGGGGCCAATTCCACTGTGGTGTTGGCGCGTCTGATATTAAAGGTGGGAACTGAGATGCCCGCAGCAACTTCCACAGTTGTTTCATTAGAAATCTCAGACACTTCCGGCTGAACCTGAACGCGAATACGATTTTCGCTCAGCACATAAGGACGAAACCGAACGGATACCCCAAATGGCCGGTAATCTACCGTAATGCCATTATCTCCCTGTGCTACCGGAATAGGCACTTCACCGCCCGCAAGAAATTCCGCTTCTTCACCGGACAGTGCCACCAAATTCGGCTCGGCCAGCACTTTAAAGATACCATCACGCTCCAGCGCATCGACCAATGCGGTCACGCCGTTATCTCCGGAGGAATTGGTAAAGCTGATACCCCCAAGACCGAATAAATCTCCCGGGCTGGCGGCTACGCCCGCACTATTGGCAAATCCCCCATCTCCAGGGGTGGCATCAAAAGGAAATCCGACCAGCGCCCCGGTGGCAAGATTAAAAGGCACGCTTCCCGAAGACTTGATTGCCTGGAGATTGACTCCGAGATTTTTCAGAGCACTACGCTGAATTTCACCTACCCGCACACGCAGCATCACCTGCTGACCGGCGACAACTTTCATCAAATTAACAATCGATCCGATTAGCTGATCCGGATCAATCGCCTCCTCGGTTTCTTCTGCTTCAAGAGAGACATTTAAAAATTGTGATGCAATTTCAATCGCCGTATTAGCCGCTTCCGCACTGGTCACTTCTCCGACCAATGCAACACGGGTGTTGAGCATTTCAACCCCAATACGCTCATAGGGTAGATATTCCTTGAGCGCTTTTCTGATGGAAGGAAGATCGTAAGTGACCATCACATCCATCTCACGGATGAGCTGGTTCTCTTCATCAAAAAGACGCAGTGTCGTCTGCCCGATAGCGCGACCAATCACGGAAACTTTATCCTGACCATGCACATAAATATCGGCCACATCCGGGTTGGCGACGATAACTTCCCCCATCGTCACAGGCGATGCGACCAGTTCCGAACGGTTAATGGGGACATACAGTTTCCCGATAGCCGCCTGAACGTCATGGCAGAACCCTGCGATCAGAACGCCTAGAACAAAAAGTAACATTTTATAACAACTCATGCGTATATATGCCCACCCACGCTGCGCCAGACTCATCCAATATTATTATGATAGCGTAACTGAGTGACCGGAATGACAGATGAAAAATAATCAGTTATCTTCCGGTTCTTCTACCGTTGTTCCCCGTACAATCCTTACTCCTCCGCGAGGTGTACCCGGACGGGCATCTGCCGTCTGGAGATTGGACGTATCATACTGAGTTAAATCATCTTCACGTGTAATTGCAACCGTTTCTATGGTGTCTTTGTCATCAATCGATCTAAGCGCCAGAGAAAGCTCGCCAATTTCAGCGGCCAGACGAATGCGCTGCGCATCCTCAGGCGTCACTTCGACGGATGCAGAGCGTGGCACAATGATGCCTTCTTCATTAGTGGTGGAGCTGCGTTGGTCAACTGCTAGTACTTTCACATTCGGTACGAGCACTTCCGTGACATTTTCTTCCAGATTGCGCCGGTTTCCCTCATCTTCCAGATCTTCTTGCGTGACGTCTTCGCGCAGGATTTCGTGGGTGACAAGAATATCGACACGGTCACCGGGAAAGACGAAACCGGCGACACCGGCAATTTCATCAATCCGTATGGTCACAAGCCGGTTGCCTTTTTCTAGTTCTCCGGCAAGAAAGTTGGGATCATCGGGGTTGATGATCTTGGAATTGATCAGTGGTTCACGTGATTTGAATGAGGCGCGGGTGATTTTGCCGACAAGATTAGTGCCAGCTTCCGGACCTACAATGAAATTATCGACTACCAGATGCGCCGGCCAGGGCTGCGTGTCGATCATATTTTCTTCTAGCCGTGTGCCGATGGGAATATCGCGTGCGGCAACATACACACTGACGGTCTTGACTTCAGGGGGTTTTTGCTGGGCAACTACTGGCCGGTCAGGGCGGGTGGATTTACGGACAACCGGCTTCTCTTCATCGCCGGATAATGTCAATACAAGAAACGCTGCAATAGCAGCCACACCAACGGCAACGATCAGACCGACCCATCTCATAGCATAAACCAAACGTTATTTTATTAATTACAAGGAAAATTACCATATTGTGGGTAAAAGCACCAACCAAATAGTGTAGTGATCGCAGGTGAAAAGGCCGGATTATAATGACAAATACCTTGGTAATTGACATTTTTGTCACAAAACAGCCATTCAACGCTTTATTATATGGCATTGTTGGCCTAAAAACATGCCATGCATCATGAGAGAATACTCATTATCGATTTCGGCTCGCAAGTCACGCAACTGATTGCGCGGCGGGTGCGTGAGCATAAGGTTTATTCCGAAATCCGCCCCTTTACCGTCTCGATGGAGGAGATCAGGGCATTCAAACCCAGAGGCATTATTTTATCGGGCGGGCCGGCATCGGTGGGAGAGGCGACAGCACCAGTAGTCAGCGCGGAGATTCTGGAGATGGACGTGCCCATTCTCGGCATCTGTTACGGTCAGCAATTGCTGTGCAGCATGCTCGGGGCGGAGGTATCTCCGGCGAATGCGCGCGAATTCGGTCGTGCCTATATCACCGTGGCAAAGGACAATACTCTGTTTGACGGGGTATGGAAAAAAGGCAGCGATCACCAGGTATGGATGAGTCATGGCGACCGGGTGGAAAGCCTGCCGGACGGATTTGAGGTCATTGCCGCGACTGCGTCGGCGCCCTATGCGGCGATTGCCGATGAGACGCGCAGGTTTTACGGTGTACAGTTTCATCCCGAAGTGGTGCATACGCCGGATGGCGCGGAACTGCTGAAGAATTTCACGCACAGCATTTGCGGCTGCACGGGCGACTGGGATATGGCCGCCTTTCGTCAGGAAGAGATCGGGAAAGTGCGCGAGCAGGTCGGCGATAAGAAAGTGGTGTGCGCGGTCAGCGGCGGGGTCGATTCCTCTGTCGTTGCTCAGTTGTTGCATCAGGCGCTGGGCGATCAACTGCTGTGTATTTTTGTCAATACCGGGTTATTGCGCGAGGGCGAAGCAAAAGAAGTACAGGAGCGCTTTGCCGAACATTATCATGTGCCGCTGCCCTATGTGGATGCGACCGACATTTTTATGGAACGCCTTGCCGGGGTGAGCGATCCTGAGCGCAAGCGCAAGATCATCGGCGAAACTTTCATCGACGTGTTCGAGAAGGAAGCATCGGCACATGGCGGGGCGGATTTTCTTGCGCAGGGCACGCTGTATCCCGATGTCATCGAATCGGTGTCCTTCCATGGCGGGCCGAGCGTGACCATCAAATCGCATCATAATGTCGGTGGCCTGCCCGAGCGTATGAATATGCAGTTGATCGAGCCGGTACGCGAACTGTTCAAGGATGAAGTGCGCGCTTTGGGGCGTGAACTCGGCATGTCGGAAGAACTGATCGGCCGTCATCCGTTTCCCGGGCCGGGGCTGGCGATTCGTTTGCCCGGTGAGATTACGCAGGAAAAAGCGGATATTTTGCGCCAGGCTGACAGTATTTATATCGATGAGATTCGCCGCGCCGGATTATACGATACCATCTGGCAGGCTTTTGCCGTGCTGCTGCCGGTAAAGACGGTGGGCGTCATGGGCGATGCGCGCAGCTATGATCATGTCTGCGCCCTGCGTGCCGTGACCTCGACCGACGGCATGACCGCCGATTATTATCCGTTTGACCACGGGTTCCTGAGTCATGTATCCACACGTATTATCAATGAGGTCAAGGGCATCAACCGCGTGGTCTATGATGTGACTAGCAAACCGCCCGGCACGATTGAATGGGAATAGTAGGAAGAGGACAGGACTATGAATGACGATCTGATGCGCGAAGTCGACCAGGCCATGCAGCAGGAACGCATGCAGCAGCTGTGGAAGCGTTACGGCAAGCAGGTGATAACGGGTATTGCGGTGATTGTCAGCCTGTCGGCGGGGGCGATTTTCTGGGAGAAGCATCAGCAGTCGACGCGCTATGAACGCACGGCCATGCTGCTGCGCGGGCAGGATATTTTCACAGCGCAGGAATATAGCAAGGCACGCGATATCTTTGCTGAAGTCGCCGAAGGCGCCAAGGGCGATACCGGCCTTTTGGCCTCGCTGTGGCTGGCGAAATCGGAAATGGCGCTGGGCAATGTCGAAGGTGCGCGCCGTATTGCGCAGGCGATCGATGCCGGTTATCCGGCAGGTAATCTGGCGCTGAAACACTATGCTTGTCTGATGCAGGTGATGCTGCCACCGAATAGCGATGGCAATGGCGAGGTGGCGTGTCTGGCATCGATCTCGCCGGAAGATCCGTTTTTCCGTATCGCTCAGGAAATGCGTATTGCGCAAGCCGTCAACAGCGTGCAGCCGATCGACGGGCTGATTCCGGCGCTGGACGATGCCAGCCTGAGCCCGACCCAGCAACAGCGTATCGAGGATTACAAGGCCTATAGTGAGTCGGGAGTGGCCGGTGCATCGCAATAGTTATAACCGTTTACATTTATCATTCCCCGTCATCCCCGTGAAAACGGGGATCTTTGTGCCATATTTCTCCAAGATTCCCGCCTTCGCGGGAATGACGAAAACAGGGCGAAATAAATGTAAA
>JANQJY010000041.1 GCA_028281385.1 Rickettsiales bacterium
AATGAACCCTGGCGCTACACCCATCTCCACCGGCACTCGCCAATTGACAATCTTAACAAGCCCTAGGCGTTGGGCGTAGCTTGCGATGATAGGCAGGTGGTTGACCTCTGTCGCTGAGATTGTCTGTACGTTGTTCGACGCGGCTGACCGTAACGGTTCTGTCATGAATCCTCCCCCTCTGACTGATATAAATCCGAGGGAGTCTTGTCCACCACACGGACCACCAGCGATTAGCATGACATGCTCAGCGGCTTGTGTCCAGCACTATTTTCAATAAAATTAGTTGAATAAAAACGGGTATGACCTCGATGTGATGTTTGCAGACGTACCGACAAATGAACATTTATAATAAAAGAGCTGGACATCATCTCCGTTAATTGGTATAGCAAGCTGGGAGAACTACGCCAGATCGGAGGAACGCCCAGCCATGAAGAAAACACAGTCATCATCGATTGATAGTATCGATCAAAACGCAGAATCCCGGTACCTTTCTGCAGAAATCATATCGCGAAGTGACGAGGAGTTCACAATACAGATCAGCATCCCCTATATTGCTTCCATGCTGAAATCAGAGGAGATCATCCAGACTCAGCTTAACGAAGCGGGTGTTAAGGCAACGCAGGAAGTGCTGAGCCGATTTGATACGGACGGCTCGCCGATTCAACATGGGCCGACGACATTTTTCAGCAAAGGCAAAGAGCCCAAAGCGTATCAAACACCGTACGGCCCCGCGATCGTTGATCGGCATGTTTATCAAACTGCCAAGGGAGGAAAAACCTTTTGTCCCCTGGAGCATGATGCGCGCATTATCATCACGTCGACCCCGAAGTTTGCCAGAACCGTCTCCTCAAAATATTCGGACTTGGGTGGTTCGCGCGTGCAAGCAGACCTGAAGGAGAACCATGGCCGAGATGTGGCGCGCTCCTATATCCAGAATGTTGCCGAAGCGGTGAGCGCTGTGGTGGAGGCCAAAGAGGACCAATGGAAGTATCAGACACCGGCGATAAATAAGCAGGTCAGTTCAATTGCCATTGGCATGGATGGGACGACCCTGTTGCTGTGCCAAGACGGCTATCGAGAAGCCATGGTGGGCACGATCGCGCTGTATGACAAAGAGGGGAAAAGGCAACATACTAACTACATAGCCGCCACTCCAGAGCACGGAAAAGAGAACTTTTTAGCGCGACTACAAGGAGAGATCGCGCATATCAAAGCGGACTTTCCTGATGCTTATTACGTCGGTTTGGCTGATGGGGCCAAGTGTAACTGGACGTTTCTGGAACAACATACCGACACGCAAACGATTGACTTTTGGCATGCAACGGAATATTTGGCAAAGGCAGCTGGCGTCATGTTCCGGGGAAAAAGGCAGATGCAAGCAAAGGCTGACTGGCTTGATCAAGCATGTCACAAATTGAAGCATACGGTTGGTGGCGCTACCCGGCTGTGGAATGAGATGAAAGCATTTGATGAGCAGAACGAACTGCCCCAACCACAAAAAGAGAAACTTGAATCGGCCATCACCTATTTTAGCAATAACAAAAGCAAGATGCCCTATGCAAAAAATATAAAACGGAATCTACCCATTGGTTCTGGAGTGACCGAGGCCGCTTGCAAGGTCATTGTCAAGCAACGCATGTGCGGCTCAGCTATGAAATGGAAGGAGAAAGGAGCGGCAGCGGTATTACGGTTACGCTGCCTCAATTACAGTAGTGGCCGCTGGGATCAATTTTGGGATAAGATCAACCAATACGGGTTGCCCATAGCAGCATAAATAATAACATCATATAGAGGTCATACCCTCGTGGAATAAACCGTAAGGTTATACCTTTAGCTAAGCATGGCACAGAACTTCATTTCGATGTAAAGGATTTTAATACAATTTTTTACGAGAATATTCGAGAATTAGAGGCCAAGTTAGAAATTCGATTAAAGACTATGCTTACTCATTAGTAGTAAATTATTTTATGTATCGAATTTAGTTCTACTTTGTCAGATTAATTGAAATCACAACTAGTTGATTTTAATATCATAATACAGATATTACATAACAGGGAGAAATCACAATGAAACCAACAATGCAAATTTGAATTTACTGATGCATCCATCAATGATATTGATGGCCTGGCGGAACGGTTCATTCGGTTCCATCACCGATTCAAAAAACATTTTCAGCGTCATACCCGATCGGTTTTGGACAGCGTCGGCCATTATCTACGCGGACTCATGCAGGCGGATCCCAACAAGAAGAACATGGAGAGAATGGAGGAGCGAGTGCCAAGCTCAGACCAACAGCAAATGAACCATATGTTGACAGACTCCGAATGGGACCACCGCGCGGTGATTGATCAAGTGGCACTGGAGGCGGATCGCTGGTTGGGTGGGCATCGCAATAGCTGCCTGTTGATCGATGAGAGTGGATTCAGGAAAAGCGGGAAACATTCGGTAGGCGTTGCCCGCCAATGGTGTGGTCGGTGGGGTAAGGTCGATAACTGCCAGGTGGGTGTTTTTGCCGCACTGGGTAGAGGCAATCGAGCCACATTGGTCGATGAGAGATTGTATCTTCCAGCACAATGGGTGGAAGAGCCTGCACGTTGCCGGCGCGCAGGGATGCCGAAGCAGGCGCGGGTACTGAAGAGCAAGGTGCAGCTAGCCTTGGAGATGGTGGCGCATCAAGCGAAGCAGGGTGTGCGGTTTGCCTGGGTTGGTGCGGACGGGTTGTACGGAAAGGATCCGGCCTTCTTACGGGGGATCGATGCCATGGATAAGGTTTTTGTAGCCGACGTGCATTGTGATCAACGGATCTACTTGGACGATCCGCAACCGGTGCTGAAGAAAAAGCAGGGGAAACGGGGCCGAAAGCCCACCCGACTAGAAGCTCAAACGCCTGCTATTCGGGTAGATGAGTGGAAGAAGCAACAGCCGGAAGCGGCCTGGAAGCGAGTCAAGGTACGTGACAGTACGTGTGGAGAACTTGAGGTCGAAGTGCTGCATCGGCGTGTTTGGTTATGGGATGGTGAAGAATCGCAAGCCCGGTATTGGCACCTGATTGTGCGTCGGGAAATTGATGCGCCGCAAACCGTCAAATACACCCTGTCTAATGCGTTGCCAGGGACTAAGCTGCAACTACTGGCTGAAATGCAAGCACAACGCTTCTGGGTAGAACGTGCCTTTCAGGATGGGAAGTCCGAATGTGGTATGGCTGACTACCAGGTCCGCAAATGGCAGGCTTGGCACCATCATATGGCCTTGGTTTTCATGGCGATGCTTTTCATGCTCGAAGAGAGAATACGGGCCGTAGAGACCTATCCGCTGTTGAGTTGTGCGGACATTGAGGAGTTGCTGCGGCATTTTTTACCTAAGCGCGCTGTGATCAAAGAAGATGTCATAGCGCAAATGGAAAAGCGCCATGAAAAACGATTGGCAACTATCCAACATGCGTATAGAAAACAAGGGATTATGTTGTTGGAGTAGAAACTGAGTTAATCTGACAAAGTAGAAATAAATTCGAGTTCTCTTATGGTCAAAAAACTTATGCGGGCGTGAGTGTGTGTGATATGAGTTTTCAGTAACGACAAACTCTATGCAAGTTGACCCGAGGGTGTAGAT
>JANQJY010000072.1 GCA_028281385.1 Rickettsiales bacterium
TGACCAGCGCAGCGTATTTGGCCCACTGAATCTCGGAGACATAGCGTAAGTTTGTCATAAGCGTAACCACCTTCACATTTTTATGTATAAATATTGTTGTTAAACATAGCGATAAACCAAAATTCTTAAATTTTAGTTAAAGAAACGAAAATAAATCGATTTTTTTGAAAAAAATTATAAGGAAGACTCTTTTGCGGCAGCCTGTTCGGCCTCTATCCGTTCCGCCAACTCACGCGGCGACAGGGATCGCGGGCCGCGTTGAAGGATTCTGTCAAGATATTCCGGACGCTTTCCAGTGGTTTGCCCGGTGGTATTAAAACCCGGCAAGATAGTGTCGGCAGCGATAATGGCGCCCTGTTCGGGGATGGTCGGAGCGATGCCGCCATCCTGTGTCTTTTCTTTCGCATGGCCTTTGCCGAAGCGCTCTTTGACGTTTTCCAGCACTTGTACATTATGTTCGTTTGCTTCCTCATAGGCTTTTTTTCCAGCCGAACCGCCATACCATATCGCGCCGGTTGTAACGATACCTGCAAGCATGCCAACTTTTTTCAATGCGGAAACCAGTAAGGTTTCGCCACCATGTGTACCGATCAGTTGTGCCAGCTGTGGAGAATCAAGAATACCCGGTGCGATCGCTTCTACGATGCTGGTAGTTGCCAAAAGGCAGGCGGTTAACAGGCTGCCAAAAATAACCATTGTAATGCTGCCTTGTTTGGCGCCTTCCCATGCTTTTCGCCTAACATATGGCCATACAGGAACCAATTTTCCTTTTTCGAAGGCACGTTCTTCTAGTTCTTCTTCCGGATCATCGTAATGCTTCTTTTTTTTCTTTTGTGTATGTTCATGATGATCGTCATGGGCTTTTTGACCGAGTTTGGCGGTATCGCTCGGCAAATGATTGTTAGGGTCAAATCCGCCCATGTCTATGCCTTCGGTTCCGGTTACCATATCTGGTGTTATTGCCATAACTATACTTTCTCACTCATTTACACTATATCATGAGCAGACATGACATTTGTGACATTTTCATGACAATTTCTTATCTTAACCAGCTGGGATATATGATGAAAAAATCAGACATCGACACAATCTTCGCTTTATTGGCCGAAGCCAACCCCGAGCCGCAGACGGAGTTGGTAGCGCCTAACCCTTACTGCCTGCTGGTGGCAATTGTGCTGTCGGCGCAGGCGACCGATGTTGGGGTGAATAAGGCGACGCCAACGCTGTTCAAAGTAGCGGATACGCCGGAAAAGATGGTCAAACTGGGTGAAGAAAAACTAAGAAATTATATAAAAACCATAGGGTTATTTAATTCCAAGGCGAAAAACATCATCGCTCTGTCTCACAAACTGCTTGAAGAATTTGGTGGTAAAATACCGGAAAGCAGGGAAGAATTGCAGACGCTGCCCGGTGTCGGGCGCAAAACGGCGAATGTGTGGCTGAATTGCGTCTTGGGACAGCATACGATTGCGGTGGATACGCATGTCTTTCGCGTGGCCAACCGACTGGGCATCACCAAAGCGAAAAATGTGTCGGACAGTGAACAGCAACTAGAAAAGCGTATCCCGAAAAAATGGTTAAGGCATGCGCATCACTGGCTGATCCTGCATGGGCGCTATGTCTGCAAGGCGCGTAAACCCGAATGCTGGCGCTGCAATATTGCGCATTTATGTCAGTTCAAGGCGAAAACAGAAGCACCCTGATAAGTGTATCATTGCGAGGAGCCTCGAACCCGCGAAGTGGGGACGGGCGACGCGGTAATCCACGCCATGCCATGCGTATGAGCATGGATTGCTTCAGTCATTTCATTCCTTCGCAATAACAGGCCAGACTACGCTGCGACGCGTTTTTTCTGACCAGAAGCGCTTTGCTGGGCATCGGCCACGGTCATCACTGTGCCGGAGAGCTGGCCGCCGCGTTCAATCTCGATTTCGCCATAGGTCACGCTGCCACGCAGTTTGCCGGTGGAATAGACGATTAACCGGCCGCGCACTACCAGATCGCCTTCGAAAATGCCGCTGATTTCAGCATCTTCAATTTCGGCAGACCCTTTGAAGGAACCAGTTTCGGCAATCTCAACAGTATGTACGTCTTTCAGGGTAGCATCCACTGAACCTTCGATCACCAGCCGGTCACAGGTGGAGATTTCTCCTTTCATATGAATGTCGTTGCCGACGGTCAGCACGCGCTTGCTGCTTTTTGGCGCAACTTGTGTATTGGCCGGTGTACGGGATTCTGCCGGAATCGGCGCACGATTACCCGTGACATTGGCAGAGGCCGGCTGCGGCTGCGGACGGAAGGAAGCAGTTGCCCGTGGTGCCTTTGGCGCTGCAGGTGCTGCGGCCTGGGGGGCAGTCTCTTCTGTCTGTTCGGAGGTATATTCCTCGCTTTCAGTCGTTTCATCCGTTTCTATGTAGGTTTCACCGCTTTCTGCATCAAATTCTTCATCTTTTCGCCGGAACATGGATATCTCCTTTTTGTTATATTCACTATATGCCGAGGCTGACGACTATAACGCAACCACATGCCATGGCTAGGGAAACTAACGGTCCGTGACAAGTTATCCACAGAAATAATGAATGGACGTCCAGAAAATGAACAGATTGCGGTGGCGCTTCGCGTGATTATGAGTAATCTCGGCGCATGGCTGTCTATACCCATCTGAGTGATGAAGCGATTGCGGCTTTCGTGGCGCAACAATATGAGATTGGCGAGTTGCAACTGGCGCTTGGCATTGCCGAGGGCGTGGAGAATACCAATTATCTGATTGAGACCTGCAAGGCAGGGGAGGTGCATAAATATATTCTCACCCTCTATGAAAAACGAGTCGATGCAAAAGATCTGCCGTTTTTTATCGGGCTGATGGATCATCTGTCGCAGAAAGGCTTTCCCTGTCCCGAACCGATTCGTAATCGAAAGGGTGAGGTGCTGGGCGAGTTGTCGGACCGTCCGGCGGCGATGGTGAGTTTTCTGCCGGGGCGTGCGCATAGTGTGATCCGCAATCCTTATCTGAAAGCGCTGGGAGGCGCACTGGCAAAGCTGCATCTGGAGGCAGGTGATTTTACCATGCGGCGAGAAAATAATCTGTCACTTGAAGGCTGGTCTCGTCTGTTCGACCAGTTGAAGGACCGGCTTGATGAGATAGAGGACGGGCTGGCGCAGACGGTGAGCGATGAATTGCAGTATTTATCAGAACACTGGCCGGATGATTTGCCGAAAGGGATTATCCATGCCGATGCTTTCCCCGATAATGTGTTTTTTGAAAAAGACCGGTTAAGCGGTGTGATCGACTTTTATTTTTCCTGCCATGACATACTCGCTTATGAACTGGCGATTTGTCTGAATTGCTGGTGCTTCGAACCGTCGGGTGAGTTTAACATTACCAAATCGTCGCTGTTGTGTAAGCATTATCACCGTATCCGCCCGTTATCGGAGGAAGAAAAGGAGGCGTTGCCGCTGCTGGCACGCGGAGCGGCATTGCGTTTTTTGTTAACGCGTGCCTATGACCATCTGAACCATGACATCTCGGCGCTGGTGCAGCCGAAAGACCCGCTGGAATATGTGCGCAAGCTCCGCTTCCATCAGCAGGCGACATCGCACCGGGAATATGGGTTGTAGGGAGTGAGTAGGAGATGAGCAACCTATGAAAGAAGTCACGATTTACACTGACGGTGCCTGCAGCGGTAATCCCGGACCGGGAGGATGGGGTGCGGTGTTGCTCTATGGTGATCATGAAAAAACCATCCATGGCGGCGAAGCGGATACCACCAATAACCGCATGGAGCTGACGGCGGTGATCGAAGCGCTGAATGCGCTGAAGGAACCGTGCCGTATAGCGCTGTATACCGACAGTAGTTACGTCAAGGACGGCATTACCCAATGGCTTGAGGGCTGGAAAAGAAAGGGCTGGAAAACCGCGAATAAAAAACCGGTCAAGAATGTGGATTTATGGAAGACGCTGGATCATGCCGCGATGCGCCATCAGGTCGAGTGGCACTGGGTGAAGGCGCATGCCGGCCATGTGCTGAATGAGCGTGCCGACGAGCTGGCGCGCATGGGGATACCAGAGTGAAATCCATTGCAGTTTTTATCCGATTGCGTTAGATCGCTACACACATAAAAAACATGAGGTAAGCAATGCGGCTGCTATTATCAGGCGTAAAGATTATGTTACTGGCGGTGTTGACTGCAATGGGACTGCTTACTGTCTGGCCGGATGCGCAAGCGATCACCATCAGCAATCTCGATGATGAAACCCATAAGATTATTTTCGAGCCGACACCTGGACGTAGGATCATGAAAGAAATTACTCCCGGCCATACCATCCGCGCTCTGCAGCATACCGGCACGGTATCGATCAAAGGCAAACCGCACCGTATTCCGGTGAGGACGCATGATCGGCTGGTGATCTGGGGCGACGGTAATCTGCAGGTGCAGATGCGGCGTCAGTCGCGCGGCGATGTGTTTTAATGATTTCTTTCACTGTTATTCTGAACGGAACACAGTGACAGTGAAGAATCTCCAGATCCTTTACGTGACACTATGTGTCCGCTCAGGATG
Source organism: Rickettsiales bacterium (assembly GCA_028281385.1). Lineage (GTDB taxonomy): Bacteria > Pseudomonadota > Alphaproteobacteria > Rickettsiales > UBA3002 > JANQJY01. Next base: position 4,561 of record JANQJY010000072.1, read on the forward strand.
ACGGAGCAAAATATTTACTCATACGGGCTGGGGTTGAAAAACAGATTGCCGGTGAGAAACCGCAGGATCAGTAATGCCGCACCCAGCACAGCGAGTGTGGTGACAAGTGACTCCAGCATAAAGAACATATAGCCTTGCCGAGGGGCATCGGGGTAATAGAGTATGTTCACAGACTCTCCCGTTTTTATTTTCTGTGAACTGTCATAAGTGTAATCGGTAATCGTGTAAAATTTGCCTTTTTTGGTTTTAAAACGCACGGTCGGGTAATAAAGTCTTTGTACATTGCCGGTAAGGTCTTTTACAAACGAGACATCGGTCGAGACGACTTCGCCATTGACGATCACCGCGTCGGTAAAGACGTAACTTACATACGGAAAACGCAGGCCGAAAAACTCGATAGTCATCAGGAAAAACAGCGGAACGAACAGCAGCGATAATAACGCTGTCAGCTTTTGCGTAAACCCGCCGAGATAGACCATGCCTTACGCCTTTTTCAGTGCCGCCTGCGCGGCTGACAAACGCGCAATCGGCACGCGGTAGGGCGAACAGGAGACATAGTGCAGGCCCACCCGTTGACAAAAATGAATCGACGCCGGATCGCCGCCATGCTCGCCACAGATACCGAGTTTGATATCGCTGCGCGTGCTGCGGCCACGCTTGGCGGCCAGTTGAATCAACTCGCCGACGCCCTCCTGATCAAGCGTGACGAACGGGTCCTGTTCGAGAATGCCCTGACGCTTGTACGGCTCCAGGAAGGATGCGGCATCATCGCGTGAGATACCGAGGGTGGTTTGCGTCAGATCATTGGTGCCGAAGCTGAAGAACTCGGCATGTTCGGCAATCTCACCGGCACGCAGGGCGGCGCGCGGCAGTTCGATCATCGTGCCGAGGAGATAATCAACTTTACTGTTTTTTTCGTCGAAGACTTTTTGCGCCGTATCGTCGATCAGCTTTTTCATGAGGCCCAGCTCATGCGGATTCATCACCAGTGGAATCATAATTTCCGGCAGCACGGTGTTGCCGGATGTTTTCGCCTCGATCGCCGCTTCGAAAATGGCGCGGGCCTGCATGCCATAGATTTCCGGATAGGCAATGCCCAGTCGGCAGCCGCGATGGCCAAGCATCGGGTTGGTTTCATACAAAGCGGCTGCGCGTGCTTTGACCTCTTCGATAGAGACATTGGCGGCATCGGCAATTTCCTGCATATCGGCCTGCGAGTGCGGCAGGAATTCATGCAGTGGCGGATCGAGCAGGCGGATCGTTACCGGCAGGCCGGACATGATCGAAAATAAATCGGCAAAATCCTGCCTCTGCATCGGCAAAATTTTACCCAACGCCGCTTCGCGCTGTTTGCGGGTTTCCGCCATGATCATCTCACGCACGGCGATGATGCGTTCGGCGTCGAAGAACATATGCTCGGTACGGCACAGACCAATGCCCTCGGCACCGAATTTGCGGGCGATCCCAGCATCATGCGGAGTTTCGGCATTGGTACGGATTTTCAGGCTGCGCACTTCATCCGCCCATTGCATGACTTGGGAAAAATCACCCGATAAATCCGGTTCGATGCTCGGCACCTCACCCAGCATGACTTCACCGGTTGAACCATTGAGTGTGATGACATCACCTTCTCTGATTGTCTGGTTGCCGATGCGGCATGTTTTGGTCTCGTAATCAATACGCAACTCTCCGGCACCGGAAACACAGCATGTTCCCATGCCGCGCGCGACTACCGCAGCATGTGAGGTCATGCCACCACGGGCGGTCAGAATACCTTCGGCGGCATGCATGCCGTGAATATCTTCCGGGCTGGTTTCCACCCGCACCAGAATGACCGGCTCATGCCGGCTCTGAGTTTCAGCGTCTTCCGCGGTGAACACCACTTTGCCCGATGCGGCGCCGGGTGAGGCGGGAAGCCCTTTGGTCAGCACCTGTTTAGCCGCCTTCGGATCGAGCGTCGGGTGCAGCAACTGATCGAGCGCGGCCGGATCGAGTCGCAGGATCGCTTCCTCCTTGTCAATCAGCCCTTCATTCACCATATCGACAGCAATTTTAAGCGCAGCCTTTGCCGTACGTTTACCGTTGCGCGTCTGCAGCATCCACAGCTTGCCGTTCTGCACGGTAAATTCGATATCTTGCATGTCGCGGTAATGCGCTTCAAGCGTTTCGTAAATATCGACGAGTTGTTGATAGACGTCCGGCATTACCTCTTCCATGGCCGGCAGGTCAAGTCCCTGTTCCTGCTTTCCGGCGATGGTGATCTGCTGTGGTGTGCGGATGCCGGCGACGACATCCTCGCCCTGCGCGTTGACAAGATATTCGCCGTAAAAGGCTTTTTCGCCGGTCGAAGGGTTGCGGGTAAAGGCGACGCCGGTCGCGCTGGTCTCGCCCATATTGCCAAAGACCATCGCCTGCACATTCACCGCCGTGCCCCATTCGGCGGGAATGTCGTGCAGCGTGCGGTAGGTGATGGCACGTGGATTCATCCAGCTGTCGAACACGGCGCGGATGGCGCCCCATAATTGTTCATGCACATCCTGCGGAAAAGGGTTTCCTGTTTCCTGTCCGACGATTTGCTTATAACGCGATACCAGTTCCTTAAGATCATCCGCGTTTAATTCCGTGTCTTGTACGATGTCACGATCCTGTTTCATCAATTCCAGTTGATCTTCGAACAGGTGATGCTCCACGCCCAGTACGACATCGCTGTACATTTGAATAAAGCGGCGATAGGAATCATAGGCAAAACGGGCATTGCCGGTATTTTTCTCTAAAGCGGTGACGGTCGCATCATTCAATCCGAGATTTAAAATTGTGTCCATCATGCCGGGCATCGAGGCGCGTGCACCGGAACGCACGGACACCAGTAACGGATTGCCGATATCGCCGAATGTCGCTTCGGCGATCTGTTCAATTTTCTGCAATGCGGAAGCCACTTCAGCTTTCAAGGCGTCCGGCAGGGTTTTGCCATTGTCGTAATAGGTTGCGCACATGTCTGTGGAAATAGTAAAACCTGGCGGGACTGGCAGGCTGAGCGAACACATTTCCGCTAGATTGGCACCCTTGCCGCCGAGCAGATTGCGCATTGCCGCGCTGCCTTCGGCCTGGCCGTCGCCGAAATTGTAGACATATTTTTCCATTGCCGCTTCTTCTGCCTGTATTGCCTGTGCCATGCCATCTACCCTTCGATCAGTGAAAAGTCGGCCACCCGGTCGATCTGTGTGCGGATGCGATGCAGTGTATGCAGCCGGTTGATACGCACATCCGCATCCTTGTCATTGACCATCACCTTGTCGAAATAGGCATCGACCGGTGCGCGCAGTGCTGCCAGTCGCGTCATGGCCTCGACATAATTCTCCTGTTCGCAGGCTTCATGGACGGGTGTTTCGATACGTTCCAGCATGGCGAATAATGCTTTCTCCTCCTCCGCAGCGAACAGCGACTCATTGACGTCGCCGTCATGGGCGAATCCGTCTTTTTTCTCTTCTACTGACAGAATATTACTGGCACGACGATAAGCGGCAAGCAAATTTTCACCGTCATCCGTCTGCAGGAAATCGCACAGGGCATAGGCCTTGGCAACAATGGCGACGAGATCGTCTTCCTTGCGCTCAGCCATTACCGCATGGATCATATCATGCCGTACACCCTGATCCCTGAGAATCACCTTTAGTCGGTCTGCGAAGAAATCGGTCAACTGAGTGACTACTTCATCCTTGGAGGTGTTGAATATTTTTTTATGATATTGCGCGGCGGCCTTGTCGAACATGACACCGAGCGGCAGGCGGAGATCATTTTCGAGAATGATGCGGATAACACCAAGTGCCGCACGGCGCAGCGCATATGGGTCTTTCGAGCCGGTCGGTTTCTCACCGATGGCAAACAGGCCCATCAGACTGTCGAGCTTGTCGGCGAGCGAGACGGTGATGGACAGCGGTGCCGTCGGCACATCGTCATGCGCCGAGGTGGGTTTGTAATGATCGCGGATGGCGGAAGCAACATCGACATTTTCCTCCTGCGCCAGCGCGTAATAGCGGCCCATTACGCCCTGCAGGTCGGGGAATTCGCCGACCATGCCGGTCACCAGATCGGCCTTGCACAGCTCGGCCGCGCGTTCGACCAGCGTCAGATTCGCATGCGGTACAAAAACGGCGAGCAGCAGCGACAGCGACGTAATGCGTTTGACTTTGGCAGTGACCGAGCCGAGCTCGGTATGAAAGATCATGCCTTCCAGGTCGTGGTTCCAGTCGGAGAGCGGGCGGGCACGGTCCTGATCCCAGTAGAACTGTCCGTCCGACAGGCGCGCGCGCAACACGCGGGCATTGCCATGCGCGATGGTTTTGGCATGTTCACCCTCGGCCGCCATATTGGCTGTCATCAGAAAGTGATTCGACAAGCTGTCATCGTCTTTATAGAGCGCAAAATATTTCTGATGATACCGCATTTCGCTGATCAGCACTTCTTTGGGCAGTTCGAGAAATGGGATGTCAAATGCGCCGAGAATGACGGTCGGCCATTCGACCAGACCGGTCACTTCTTCCAGCAACGCGTCATCCTGATGGAGCGTCAGCTTGTGCTGCGCGGCGATACGTTCGCACTCCTTGAGAATAACGGCCTTGCGCGCATCATGATCGACCATGACATGTGCCGCCTTCAGCGCGTCCACATACTCATCCGCATGGGTGATGGTGATCGCCTCCGGGCGTAAAAAGCGGTGGCCGTAGGTGATGTTGCCGGCGGTAATATGACCGAAACGCACCGGAATCACGTCGCTGTCGAACAGGCAGAGAAGACTGTGCAGCGGCCGTACCCAGTGAATGCTGTGCGCGCCCCAGCGCATCGATTTCGGCCAGGTGAAATCGCCCAGCACGCGTTCGATGACTTCCTGCAAGGCGTCTTTGGCATCTCCGCCTTTTTCATGAATGACGGCGAAGTAGCATTCGTCCTTGCCGACACTGCGCACTTCGAGTTGATCTTTGGTCAGCCCGGTCGATTTCAGGAATCCCTCAACCGCCTTATCGGGAGCGGAGGTCTTCGGCCCCTTGCGTTCAATGATCTGATCGGGCTGTGTTGCGGGCAGGCCGTTGATCCGAATCGCCAGATGGCGCGGGCTGACATAGGTGGTGATATCTTCATGTTTCAGCCTTGCGTCTTTCAGCGCAACGCTCAGCCGTTCCCGCAACTGTTCCATCGCACCGCGCTGCATGCGTGCAGGCATTTCTTCCGAGAAACATTCGAGTAACAGGTCAGCCATGTTTGATGTCTTTCACCCGGTTTTTTTCGTCGACTTTGACAATGGTCGGCTGATGTGACGCCACCTCATCCGTATGCAGACCACAATAGGAAATGATGATGCTAAGATCTCCCGGTGCGAATAAATGCGCGGCCGCACCATTGATGACAATATCGCCGCTGCCTTCAGGCTGTTCAATCACATAGGTGGTGATGCGCGCGCCATTGGCGATGTTTAATACATCCACTTTTTCGTAAGGCAGCAAGCCCGATGCATCCATCAATGCCCTATCAATGCCGATCGAGCCTTCATAATGCAGCTCGGCCTGCGTGACCGTTGCGCGATGAATTTTGGATTTGAGAAGAGTAAGTTGCATAGGATTACGCAGCCTCCTGACTCTTGACATAGGCTTCACAGCATCCCTTGGCCAGCGCACGCACGCGGGCGATGTAGCTGGCGCGTTCGGTCACGCCAATGACACCGCGGGCATTCAGCAGGTTGAAGGTATGGCTCGCCCTGATGCAGTGATCATAAGCGGGCAGGGGCAGATTCTTCTCCAGAAGCTGCGTGCATTCCGCTTCGGCATCCTTGAAATGCTGCAGCAGGATGTCGGTGGTTGCATGTTCCAGATTATAGGCGGAAAACTCTTTTTCACTTTGCAGGAACACGTCGCCATAGGTCATTTGCGGTGCATTATCCGTTGGTGTATTCCACACCAGATCATAGACATTCTCGACGCCCTGAATATACATCGCCAGCCGTTCGATACCATAAGTCAGTTCGCCCGCCACCGGTTTGCATTCGATACCGCCGACCTGCTGGAAATAGGTGAACTGCGTGACTTCCATCCCGTCGCACCACACTTCCCAGCCCAGCCCCCAGGCACCGAGTGTCGGGCTTTCCCAGTCATCCTCGACAAAGCGGATGTCATGCGCCATCGGGTCAATCCCCAGTGCGCGCAGACTGTCGAGATAGAGTTCCTGGATGTTGTCGGGTGAGGGTTTCAAGATCACCTGATACTGGTAATAATGCTGCAGGCGGTTGGGATTTTCACCATAACGCCCGTCCGACGGGCGGCGCGAGGGCTGGACATAAGCGCAGTTCCACGGTTTCGGTCCGAGCGCACGCAGGGTGGTTGCCGGATGGAAGGTACCGGCGCCGACTTCCATGTCATAAGGTTGCAGGATCACGCATCCCCGCTCGGCCCAGAAATTCTGAAGCGTTAGAATGACATCTTGAAAGGACAGGCTCATCGATCTTTCCACTCGTTACGGTAAGCCAAGAGATATAGCGGTTTTTGAGGGCGATTCAACGGTTAATTGGATAATGCGATGATCTATTACGCATGTCCGACATGCGGTGAGAAAAACGCCATATCCACGCCCAGCGACTGGCTGGCCATGGTCCATTGCAGGTCATGGTCGGTGTCGAAGATCAGTTTACGGCTTGCCGGTACGGTGATCCAGCTGTTTTCCTCAATCTCTTTTTCCAGCTGTCCGGGCGACCAGCCGGCATAGCCGACCATCAGCTGCGAGGTTTTAGGCCCCTTGCCGGTGATCATATCCTTCAATATGCGTGTGCTGGCGGACAGTGCAATGCCGTTATGGCACAGCAGGGTGTGTTCCTCGTTATATTCACCGGAATGCAGGACAAAACCGCGGCTTGGCTCGACCGGTCCGCCATAGCAGACATCGATCTCATCCAGAATAATGCGCGGCAGCGTTTCGATATCCTCTTCATCGAGCAGGGCGCTGTGATGTACCTGTTCGATCGGCTGATTGATGATAAGCCCCATCGCACCTTCCTGATTATGCGCGAACAGATAGATCACCGATTTCTCGAAACAAGAGCCAACAATCTGCGGTGTCGCCACCAGCAATTGCCCCTGCAGAAATCCTTCCGAACGATGGAGGGTATGCGTAATGGGTTTGGCGTCAGGCGCATCCCTACCTTCCGGGAGTGTCACCCCCTCTTTCTTAAAAAAACGATCAAACACGCTATCTTTTCCTTTTGACTAGTTTTCAGGATACCATCCTGTTGCGGCGGTGCAAACAGCTTTTAATGCTTGACAGGCATTTTATCACTAACCTTCAGGAAACGGAGTCTTTATTGGTATTTTGGATGTGTTGGTATTTTTCTTCAAGCCAGGGCGCAAGCCGGATGGTTACATTGACATTTCCGGCAGTCACCGGCGTGTTGTCCGCTATCGCCTTTTGTGCCGCTTCGATTTTCAACATGGCCAGCCCGACATCATGGTGGTGGGAGCGCATATCGCCCAGTTCGATCTCTCCGGCCATCACGTGTGTGCCTTTTGCGGGCAGGATTCTGCCCTCTGCCGAGGTGACCTGAAACAACGCCTTGCGCATGATATGTTTATAATGCATGCGCGCGCTGACCTCCTGGCCGACAAAGCAGCCTTTGGTGAAGCTGATCGCATGCAGCACGTCATAGCCGAGATCCATGGCGATGGTGCGCTCCGTCGCGTCTTTCACCCCTTCCGGAATGGCCAGCGACAGGCGGTGAGCGTCATAATCCTGCGGGGTTACGTTGATGTCCGGGACTGCATCTGCCGGTACCAGCATGCGCCATCCCAGCGTGTCGAGTCGCGGATCGGGCATGGCACCACCCGGCGCGGCACTGTCTGCCCAGCCGGCGATGATATGCCACGTATCGCTGACATCGGTGATATCGACTTTTGCACGCAGTTTGTACATTTTCAGCGTCTTCAGAAACGATGCGTTGAGCGCGTCGTCGATTTCGATCAGATAGCCGTTCTCATGAGGATGGATGAAAAAATCATACTGCCATTTGCCCTGCGGCGTGAGCATGGCAGAAAACAGCATGCGCTCCGGCGTGACCAACGCGATATCATTGGTAATCATCCCCTGCAGGAAGGATGCGCTATCGTCTCCACCAATATGGATGACGCAACGGTTTAATAATGTAACTGGCATGACCTTCACCTTAATTTCGTCGTCGCGAGCGACCCTGCATCGCTTTTGCGAGGCAGAGAGAGCGTGGCGATCCAGAACTGGATTGCTTCGTCCTGCTACGCTATGCTCACAGTCCTCGCAATGACGTTATGTATAATCATTTATCACTTTTTCAACGGCACGTTTTAACTGTTCACCGACAACAGCCCTGTCATAGCGCTCCTTGACTTTTTCATATGCCCGCTCTCCCATCTGTTTCGCCATATCCGTATCCTCCAATAACTCCAGAATGGCTTGCGCCATTTCAAACGGTTTGGCTTTTTCGATCATCACCGCATCATGATGCTGTTTGATGATTTCGCACGGCCCCTCGGTGTCGGTGGTGATGCAGGGCAGACCGGCGGCCATCGCTTCGATCAATACAATGCCAAAAGGTTCGTGATACGACGGCAGCACAAACAGATCGATATCATCGAAAAACGTTTGCT
>JANQJY010000028.1 GCA_028281385.1 Rickettsiales bacterium
GACAATGTCGTCGCGCTGGTCGCCGGCACGAACGATCTGAGCAATGATTTGCGTATCCGCTACACGCCCGAGCGCACCGGCTTGGTCTATGCGCTGCAACGCATCGTCCTGGCGGCGCGGACCCATAACCGCATTGCGCTGGACGGTACGTACATTAATCTCGAGGATTTGGACGGGCTGAAAGCCGAAGCGGAACAGGGTCGCATCTATGGCTTTGAAGGCAAAACGCTGATTCATCCCAAACAGATTGAGGTAGTCAATCGGGTCTTCTCTCCCGGCGTGGAGGAAATCGATTTTGCCAATCAGGTCATCGACGCTTACGAAGCCGCACTGCGTGACGATAAGGCCGTCACCCTGCTCGAAGGCGTAATGATCGAAGCGCTGCACTACGAATGGGCAAAGGAGATACTGGCGATGGATCAAGCGATCAAAGCCAAAGGCAACGCCTCATAATACTGCCATAAAGCCATCACCATTTTATCTGCCCGAGACGTTGTCGTTCCTCTTCGGTGATTTTATCAACCAGTTTACGCATGGCGTCCGGTAGATTCGGTGCATTCTCGTTAACTGCAATACCAAGGCCAGTGCTGTCTACCCGCGCAAACCCATCTTTTCCCGTTTTCCACTCAAGCGGAATGTTGAGCTTCTCTGCCGTCTCCAGCAACAGATCCGCATAGGACTTGCCGCGCTGATTCAGCCATTTCCCCGGCTCGCGGTCATTCATATGCGCATTAAACTGCGACTGCTCATATAACGGGTTCTTTTCTGCAAACTTCAGCGTACGTACCAGATATTCATCAAAAGGGATGATATCCGCACCTTCCTGATAATAGGTAAGCGGGCGATGTTTCGTATCCATTTTCAGACCTGTTTTATCGGCAACGATACCCAGCACTTCCATATGTTTGCGTATGGCTTTCATATTGCCTTTCAACGTATCCTGACAGCTGGCATGATGATAAATCTCGTCCATCAGATGGCGCGGCTCAATGTCTGCCTCTTTCCAATGCATGAATATGTCAGGATGGGCTGCCTTTAATTCTGAAAGATTGCTGATGGTATACTGCCCTTCGGTAATCTTAGTGGATATATCGAAATAGGTCCTGAAATACAGAGCCATATCCTTTTTGTCAGCTCTTTCGACAAGGTCGCTGAATGCCTCATCCACCATCTGCCGTATGCGCGACTGCTCATATTTGCTGAAGTCACGATCAAATAAACGGCCATTATGCGCAGCATCCGGCCCCAGATGCCACATGCCCGTGCGCAATATTTTCAGAAAATCTTCCAGCGGCGGCAGTTGCACATCGCCTTTTTCCGCGAGCAACCGGCCCTCTCTTGCAAGATATTTATCTTCACTCAACCTCCCAAGCTTCGCTGCCTTCGGGTCTTTGCGCCGTGCCAGGCGAATATGGTTCGAACGCCCGTCATCTCCCACGGTCGGCTGATTCTCGTTGTTATTTTGTCTGAATTTCAAGCGCCCGTCATCTCCCACGGTTTTATCGTTGTTATTTTGTTTGAACTTCAGATGTGCATCTAACTTCTCAATGCCCTTCACCCTGACCGCAAACATGGTGTGCAGATTGGGATTGCCGCGATGCGACGGGCAGAAATCTTCAAAGACAGGCTTTGGCACCTCGCCCTCTTTAAGTCCTTCGATACTCACCCCTTCTATCTCACTACGCAGAATCTCATCAATGCTGATGCCGGTTTCTTCCTCGACCTCCCGCTTTGCACCATCCCACGCACCGGCATAATCGGTATAGAGCCGTCCACCGGCCGCTTCATATTGTTCTCTGGTTGCCTCCACATCCAGCTGCTCCCTGCCATTCTCATCCTTCTTGTAGACATAGACCGACATATCCCCCTTTTCCCCGTCATCCAGCGATCCTTTGGGGATGAAATAAGCCTTATATCCTTCGTCTTCCTCGAACGCCCCTTCGATCCAGGGAGCAATGACATGCAGACGTTTTTCGCCGGTTTGCGAGCCCTTTACATCTGCATCGCCGATAATAAACAGGCCAGCCTTGCGCTTATGCGGCACAATTTGATATTTTTCCAGATTCGTCGGTGTAAAATTTTCCGTTTGTTCCGTTGTTTCAACCATCATCTTGCCGTACTACTTTATAATCATTCCATTATGCCCGCACTCCCCCCGTAACGGTGTGACAATTTCATGAAGAACCGGCTGGAAATCATCATCAAATTGTCATATTCAACCATGGTGACTTTAAGTAAAATAGACACATGGCCAGCAACGGAAAACTAGAAGAAATTGAACAGGCATTTCTCCTGAATCGTTCTGTAGGAAACAGAAATCTGGAAGAAGTATTACAAGATCAGGTTGCCCGAAAAGACTCCGGTTGGACGCATCAGCGTATCGAACAAGGCATTATCGACTATGATAAAATCACCAAAACCCGTATTCGTATGATACGGGATGGAGATGGCCCGGCCACCTTATTAGTCACCTTCAAAGGACCAAATAAAAGTGAAAAGGGAGCCCCAAAACCACGTTTTGAACTGGACCTGCCGATTGATCTCAAAAAATTAGCAGAAATGCATCCGGGTAAAAACTTCAACTTTCATGATGCGCTGGAAGAGTTATTTTCCGAGGGCTCTTTGGGCATTATCCGAAAAGACCGATATACATATAAAGGTGACCCGAAACGCACTTTCGACGTTGATCTGTATGACTGGACGGAAAACGACTTGAATAAGGCTACACAATCAGAAGGGTTTTGCGAAAAATTAGAACTAAGACCTAAACAAGTGCAAAAGCTCTATAGTAACCTTTCACTCGCTGACGTCGAACTGACCAACACCAACCATATTGTCTCAGAACTAGAACATTTCCCGGAACCAATGCAGGAATTTGTCGCGCATACCGACGATGGAAAACTCCATGAAATCACCGGCAATTCGCTATATAAAGGCCGTCTTCTGAATATGTTGGCAGGCAGGGCTGGTATTTGTAGCCCCAGCAAACCCATGGTCAAAGCCATTGAGAAAGCAGCCAACGAAGAGAGACACCGCTAGAGTGTACTGCCATATGGCATGCCGACAAAACCCCTAGACTCCTCCGGGCAATCATGGCATAACCTTAGCCTGTAAAAACAATAATCCTGTGGTTAGGGAGAGAGCATGACACATCTTAGGGTTTATCGACATATTATATATCATTTTCGTTCGTGTCATTTCTTTGCGAACCGCAAGGAGAAGACCGAAATGCGTAGCGGAACTACGGATGAGGAATTTGACGTAGCGGTTCACAAAGAATGCCGAACCCTTTGGGCAGGCCAGAGCCCATTCGCTTGCGTCGTCAAATCGCTTACAGGTAGAATAGCTACCGGCTGCACGATTTTCCTATCAATCAAACGGCCTCTGGCCTGCGAAAAAGGTATATAATATGTCGATAAACCCTAAGCAGCAGCGGCCGTTATCGCCGCATTTAACCATTTACCGCCCGCAAATTACCTCCATCATGTCGATCAGCCACCGCATCAGCGGTGTGTTTCTATCACTGGGTACTTTGGTACTAACGGCCTGGCTGTGGGCCGTAGCCTATGATCCGGAGTATTTCGCCTGGTGGAGCTCCCTGTTCATCACCCCTTTGGGCGTGTTGTTTCTCGGCGGCTGGAGCTTTGCCTTCTTCTATCATCTCGGCAACGGCATCCGCCATCTGTTCTGGGATATGGGCAAAGGATTCGAGCTGGCCAATGTCACCTTCAGCGGCCTGCTGGTGCTGTTATTTGCTGTCGGCATGTCGGTGCTCAGCTGGGTAATCGTTGCCGAAAAACTCAAAGGAGGCACGTTATCATGAGCAAACATACGCGTCCCCTACGATCTGATCTGGCCAATGTGCGCGGACTGGGCGCCGCCAAAGACGGCACCTCGCACTGGTGGTGGCAACGGCTGACAGCGATTGCATTGATACCGCTGCTGGTATGGTTCGTCAGTTCACTGGTGCATACACTCATTCTGGCTGACCGCGCTGTCGTTGCAGAATGGTTTGACTCCTCGGGCATCACCATCGCCATGATCGCCATGGTCACTGCCATGTTTTTCCATGCACGGCTGGGGTTGCAGGTGGTCATCGAAGATTATGCCAGCCGCAAGGGCAATAAAATCGCGCTGTTGATTCTGAATGATTTTCTGTTCATCCTGCTCGGCATCATCAGCATTCTTTCCATTATCAAGCTGCATTTTTACGGTATTTAACGCATTCACCGAAAGACAAAGACATTATGGCTGCTAGCAAAGAAACCAAAACGAAAAAGACCGATACAGGCATCGCAACGAACGGCGCCTACAGCATTGAAGATCATTATTATGATGTCGTCGTCGTCGGTGCCGGCGGCGCCGGGTTGCGCGCAACCTTCGGCATGGCGGTGGAAGGGCTGTCAACCGCCTGCATCACCAAAGTCTTCCCCACCCGCTCGCATACCGTCGCGGCACAGGGTGGCATTTCCGCCGCGCTCGGCAATATGGGCGCGGATGACTGGCGCTGGCACATGTATGATACGGTCAAAGGCTCAGACTGGCTGGGCGATCAGGATGCCATCGAATATATGTGCAAACATGCACCGGATGCGATTATCGAACTGGAACATTATGGCGTGCCTTTCTCGCGCACGCCGGAAGGTAAAATCTACCAGCGCCCCTTCGGCGGCATGACGACGGAATATGGCGAAGGCCCGCCGGCGCAGCGCACCTGTGCCGCTGCCGATCGGACCGGCCATGCCATTCTGCATACGCTTTACACTCAGGCGCTGCGGCACAGCGCCAAATTCTTTATCGAATATTTCGCCACCGATCTGATGATGGACGAGGAAGGCCGCTGTCTCGGCGTGATGGCATGGAACCTCGATGACGGCACGCTGCACCGTTTTCATGCGCACCAGACCGTGCTGGCGACCGGCGGGTACGGGCGTGCTTATTTCTCTTGCACCTCGGCACATACCTGTACCGGCGACGGTGGCGGCATGGTGATTCGTGCCGGACTGCCGATGCAGGATATGGAATTTGTGCAGTTTCACCCCACCGGCGTCTATGGTGCAGGTTGTCTGATCACCGAAGGCGTGCGCGGCGAAGGTGGCTATCTCGTCAACAGCGAAGGTGAGCGCTTCATGGAACGCTATGCCCCCTCGGCGAAAGACCTGGCCTCGCGCGATGTCGTCAGCCGTTCGATGACCATCGAAATCAACGAAGGCCGCGGTGCCGGCCCGGATAAGGATCATATCTTCCTGCATCTCGATCACCTTGACGACGATGTGATTCACGCCCGCCTGCCCGGCATTGCCGAGACGGCAAAAATCTTTGCCGGTGTCGATGTCACCAAAGAGCCTATTCCGGTACTGCCGACCGTGCATTACAATATGGGCGGCATTCAGACCAATTACCACGGCGAGGTGGTGACGCTTAAGGGTAAAGACCCAAATCATGTCATCCCCGGCCTGATGGCCATCGGCGAGGCAGGGTGCGTGTCAGTACATGGCGCCAATCGCTTAGGCTCCAACTCACTGCTCGATCTGGTGGTGTTCGGCCGTGCGGCCGCCCACCGTGCGCGTGAAACCGTTACCGCCGGTGCGCCGCATCCGCAGATGCCCGCTGCCGCCACCGACAAAGCGCTCGAGCGGTTTGACCGTATCCGCCATGCCAAAGGCAACACGCATACTTCGGAAGTTCGTCTGGAAATGCAGAAGGTGATGCAGCAGCACGCCGCCGTCTTCCGTACCAGCGAATCGCTAAAGGAAGGGGTGAAGAAAATTGCCAAAGCCCATGCATCCTTTGATAATCTTGGCATCAAGGATCGCGGGCTAATCTGGAACAGTGATCTCGTCGAAGCGCTGGAGTTGGATAATCTGCGCGCTCAGGCGGTTATCACCATGGTCTGTGCCGAGAATCGCGAGGAATCGCGCGGCGCGCATGCGCATGAAGATTTCCCGGACCGGGATGATAAAAACTGGATGAAACATTCTCTGTGCTGGATTGACGAAAAGGGTAAAACCAAAATCGACTATCGTCCGGTACGGCTGGAAACGCTGACCGATGAGGTCGAGGTGGTACAACCGAAAGCGCGGGTCTATTGATGAGAGTCCAGAATTCAGAATTCAGAGTTCAGTGGGACGCACTCGCGGACAGGATGTCCGCGCCAGCCTTGCATGTCCGCCATAGCTTTAGCGACGGCGGAAGCGTGTTCCATCGCGAGCGCAAGCAGGCGCGAGCGGGGAACTTAACGCAAAAAGCGCCCCCCTGTATCTCATGGATACATCGCCTAGATTCCCGCCTACGCGGGAATGACGAAGAACAGATGAGAGAAAAGAGGCTAGAGACTAGGGAAAAGCGTGCAAAGAAAACGCGCAAGCGTTTTCTCTCCAGTCTCTATCCTCTAGCCTCTATCCTCTTACTGGCCTGCTCCCAGCCCACCACTTTTGCACCACCGATTACACAGGCGGAGATCGAAGCCGAACAGAAACGCCAGCTGCATATCTCGCATACCAACCCCTTCCCAGCGATTGTTGAGCCGGTCAGAGTGACGGAAAAAAAGAAACGACGCCTGGGTAAAGTTGCCGACCGCATTACGCCTGAAGGCAGCAAGCTGTGTTACGAACTGTTCGGCGGAAAAAATGCGAATCACCGCTGTAACTTCGCACTGGTACTGGAAGGGAAAGGCGGGGTGAATGCCTATGCGGACGGAGAAAAAGTCGTCGTCTCTGCCGCCATGATGGAATTCGCCGAGGATGATACGCATCTTGCTTACGTGCTGGCGCATGAACTGGCGCATAACATCATGGAGCACCCGCAGCGCAGCGGACAAAATATGGCTGCCGGTGCCATTCTCGGCGCGGTGATTGATGCTGCTGCCGGTACGCGCGGTTTTTCCAATCTCGGCGCGCAGGCCGCAATGTTAAGCTATTCGCCGGATTTTGAACGCGAAGCCGATTATATCGGGCTGTATATTCTCGCCCGCGCCGGGTATGATATCAACAGTGCACCGGACTTCTGGCACGCCATGTCGGCGCACGACCCGACCGGCATTTACACACGCACAACGCATCCGACCAATGCCGAGCGCTATGTGTCGATGCGCAAGGCGATCAATGAAATTCATTCCAAACGGCAGATCGGCATGGAACTGATGCCCGAATTTCTGCCACAGCAACACGCACAAAAACACTAGGAGAGAGCCATGGCCGAGTTTACGCTTCCCGCCAATTCCAAAATCAAAAAAGGACAGACGTTCAAAGCCGAGGGTGCAACGCGCATCAAAAGATTTCATATCTATCGCTGGGACCCGGAAACGTTGAACGACAAGGGAGAACCCGAAAATCCGCGCGTCGACAGCTATGAAGTCGATTTGGATAATTGCGGGCCGATGGTGCTCGATGCCGTCATCAAGATCAAAAATGAGATTGACCCGACATTGACCTTCCGCCGCTCCTGCCGCGAGGGGATTTGCGGCTCCTGTTCGATGAATATCGACGGCACCAACACGCTCGCCTGTACCAAGGCTATTGCCGAGATTAAAGGCGATGTGAAAATTTACCCGTTGCCGCATATGCCGGTGGTCAAGGATCTGGTGCCTGATCTGAACCATGCCTATGCGCAATATGAGTCGATCGAGCCATGGCTGCAAACACAGAGCCAGCCGCCCAGCGCGTCCGAGCGCTTGCAGTCACCCGATGACCGTGCCAAACTCGATGGGCTGTATGAATGTATCCTGTGTTTCTGCTGCCAGACCTCCTGCCCGAGCTACTGGTGGAATGCGGAACGGTATCTCGGCCCGGCGATTCTGCTGCAGGCCTATCGGTGGATTGCTGATTCACGCGATGAGATGACCGGCGAACGGCTCGACAATCTTGAAGATCCGTTCCGGCTTTATCGTTGTCATACGATCATGAACTGCGCCAAAACCTGCCCGAAGGGACTGAACCCGGCCAAGGCCATTGCCGAGATCAAAAAACTGATGGTCGCACGGAAATATTAGTGTTTTTATGCAGATTAGTATTCGTCATCCCCAAGCCTGTCCCGAACTTGATTCGGGATCTGAGGTAGAAATGCATTAGCATTTCGTTACCGTAGTTAGATCAGGGATCTTCGTGCCTAACAGCAAAAAGATTCCGGATCGCGTGATCGATGATCACTTGTCCGGAATGACGGTGCTGAATGATGAGGTATGAAAGTGCGCTATCAACTTCTATTGCTCAAGCTCAAACTCAGCCTATGGCTGGCCAGACTGCGACACTTGCTGCTCGGCAACCATGTCGAGGGGCTGTTCGTCGATACCGCCAACGGGCAGCTTATCATACCCATGACAGATTTTCATCTGGCACGCCACCTCGCCTACAGCGGCACCTATGACATGGTGCAGATCACCCGGCTCCTTACCCATATTAACGAGCAAAGCCATGTGCTCATCGTCGGCGGCCATATCGGCGCACTGGCCATACCACTGGGTAAAAAAGCCGCAACGCTCGATGTGATAGAGGCCAACCCGGATAATGCACGTTATCTGAAAATGAATCTTGAATTGAACGGCCTTGGCCACGCAACCATTCATCCTTTCGCCGCCGCCGATAAAACCGGCGAGATCACTTTTCTGCTCAGCACGCATAACAGCGGCGGCAGCAAGATCAAACAGGGTGAGATGCGCCGGGAGTTTATCTATGACACGCCACGCGAGGTGACGGTGCCGACACGTTCGCTCGATGCCGTGTTTCCAGAACAGGACTTCGACCTGATCGTCATGGATATTGAAGGGGCGGAATCACTTGCGCTGTCCGCCATGCCGAATATATTGTCGCGCTGCAAGGCGTTGCAGATCGAAGTGCTGCCTAACCATATCGAACATGTCGCGGGCAGTACTCCGCAAGCCTTTGCCGCCTTGCTCACATCGCATTTCTCGACATTTCTGATTACCAATGAAGCAAATGCGGCCCCACAACCGGTCAGCACACTCGAAGCGACTATCGCCTCACTGTATGACACGCATTATTTCGATGGGCGGGATATTTTATTATTGGAATGACGAAGACGGAGGCCAACAGGCCGACTCAGCCTTGCATGTCCGCCATAGCTTTAG
>JANQJY010000051.1 GCA_028281385.1 Rickettsiales bacterium
CGCCGATATTGTCGGTGTGTTCGGCGGTTTTATCGTCAGCACCGAAAAGCTCGGCTTCGCCCCGCATCCCTATATGCGCAGTACCTTGGAATATCTCGAAGTGATGGATGTCGTCTCCGGACTGGTCAAAGCCGCCTGCTTCGGTTTTATCATTGCGCTGATGGGCTGTTATCACGGCTATCACTCGCGCGGCGGCGCGCAGGGCGTCGGCTCGGCCACCACCAATGCCGTGGTTTCCTCATCCATTCTCATCTTACTCACCAACTATTTCATCACCGAAATGTTTTTCGCGATATAGAGACACGGATCATATGCCCGGCAAAAAAACATCCAAAAACAAAATTATTCTGCAACAGTTGTATAAACAGTTCGGCACGAAAAAAGTGCTGCAGGGAGTGGACCTTGAGATAAAGGAAGGTGAATCGGTGGTGATTATCGGCGGCTCGGGCACCGGTAAATCCGTGGCACTGAAATGTATTCTCGGGCTGATAGAACCGGATGAAGGCGAGATACTGGTCGACGGAGAGAGCGTCATCGGCCTGAATCATCGCCAGCATGAAACGCTGATGCATAAATTCGGCATGCTGTTTCAGGGCGGCGCATTGTTCGATAGTTTGAAGGTATGGGAGAATGTGGCCTTCACCTTGTTGCAAGGCAAAAACAAACACTCAAAACAAGATGCCAGAGAGATTGCGGTGGAGCGATTAAAGGAAGTGGGACTGTCACCCGATGTCGCCGAGCGTCTGCCATCCGAACTGTCCGGCGGCATGCAGAAACGCGTCGGTCTGGCGCGTGCCATTTGCGGTGATCCCGAAATTATTTTCTTCGATGAACCAACCACCGGACTCGATCCGATCATGGCCGATGTCATCAATGAATTAATCGTGTCCTGCACCAAGGAGCGCGGGCTGACCACCCTGTCGATCACCCATGATATGGCCAGCGTGCGTAAAATTGCTGATCGCGTCGCCATGCTTTATGAGGGTAAGATCATCTGGCACGGGCCAGTGAAAGACATCGATAAATCCGGCAATAAGTTTGTCGATCAGTTCGTGCATGGCCGCGCTGAAGGACCTATCAGCTTCGGGCCTTAACACTACTGTTACCATTCTCCTCCACACGCCTTGCCCATGGATTGTCACCCATACCTGTTGCTCTTGCCATGGCAATGGCTTCCGGATACTCCTCTTCAAAGTATTTTTTTTCAATCTTTGCAGCAACGTTTTGATAAATATTGTCCAAAACCTGTTCTAAACCGTGCTCATTAATTTTTTCCTGGATTTCCGGACGCAACCTGTCCGCTTTGATATGATCAATCAAATGCCGGATAATCGCTTTTGCGAGCCCATTTTCACTAGTAATCACATGTTTCGAATCCATTCGCCGTGCCATATTGCGTGAGCTTCCCGGTACATCTTTTACCATACCGAAATTCAATGTGCGTTTTTCCGCCTTGGCGATAAAGTCACGCGTAAAATGTCCTCCGCCGACAAACAGACAATATCCCTTTTTACTCTCCACAACATCGCCTTTCTCATCCCGACTTTGCCTATCGATGAAATTCGTTACATGCTCGGGAATATGCTCGACATTGCCTTCGGCCTTATTCACCCAGTTCACTGCATTTGCGATAGAGTGCTGCGCTTTTTCTCCGGGAATGGTAGCAATCATGTCAAACGCTGCATGACGCGACTGAGTGTCATGATCTTCACGGACAACCGCTTCATCCAGTTTTTTTTCAATACCACGATCTTTCACTCGCCCCGTCATGAAATGAACCTTTTGCGGATCAAGCATTTTCACCATCATATTCATGGCAATATCTACTTCCAGTGCCTGCTCTTCCGTTTCTTCCCTTATCCGTTTCCAATTACTCCCTGATGCACCTGCAACCAATATCGGAATCTTATTTTGATAGCGCGGCGGCAGATGGTCTTCTTTGGTTTGCTCGGTTTCTTCCCTGTAGCGTCTTATAAAGGTTTCCAAATCTGAATAGGTTTGTTTAAAATAAGTCTCTTGTTTTTTAAATGCACCAAGACGCTCCTGGATATAGTCTTTTTCAAATGTCTGCATTGATTTCAGCTGTTTTGGTTGCAACCCGGCCAGCAACCCCATTTTCGCCGCCTGCAGAGGTGTGGTTTGATAGAGTCCCGCACCATCGCTGTTGATCACAAACGGTACGCCCGAATCAGCCCATTTCTTCATGGGGATTTCATTGGGAAAATCGATATTCTCGAGTGCGATATTGGAATCCGGAATAAACTCAATGATGATGCCATTATCTTTTGCCGCCTGTACCACTTCAGGCGATATCACACCATGCACCGCATGGCCGATCCGTACTTTCACGCCGAATGTTTCCGCCAGCCTGATTGCATCCGCAACGTTATCTGCATTCTTTGAGGTTTCACCTGCATGGACACGAATGACAAAATCACCAAAACCATTTTCAAGACTCTTTTTTTCACATTCATTCCGTTGATGCCGAATCCACCGCGCCATTTCATACAGTGCCCAGTTGAGGTCTTCGGTTTTATTGCCTTCATACCCAACGAAATCAACCCCGACGACATAAGGATTGCCTGCCGCAATTTTAGCATTCTCAAGATAACGCGCAACGACATCCGGTGACTGAGCACGATGAATCGCCGCCATCAGCCGTAGTTTCGGTGGTGGATTAGGAATCTCTTTCCGTTCATATTCTTCCTGTAGGCGGGTTTCGGCTTTTTCAATCCCCTCGATCGCCTTTTCCAGCCATTCAGGAGTCAGTACTTCGGTTGTTGACAGCTCCGCATACTGTACGCCCTGCATTGCATAACGCCGTGCCACACGATACATTTTCTCATCCTGCAGTGATTTATCCTTTTCCAACGGATTACGATAGCGATAGAGTTTCGTATCCATCTCATACGGCCCCCTCGTCTCATCGATCGGCACCTCCATCTGCCCGATAAACGCATCAAAGAAAGCCTTATCCTGTTCTTGTATCTCCGACAGGCTGATACCGGCAACTGGGATTAATTCCTTTTTTGCTTTACCATTTTCATCACATTTGACTTTCCCTGTTTTCGGGTCTGTCTGCGGGCGAAATTCTTCAATCTCTGACGGTACGGCAAAGCCCTGATACATTGCCGGCTTGAATGGAATACGCGGAATGTCATGCACTTCATATTTATCAAAATTAACCTCGATACCTATTTCTTTAGCAATATGTTCCAGTAGATCTTTCGGGTAACAAATTGGTGTTCCTTCTTTTGCCCGACTTTCGATCATTTCTCTCCAGTCTTTGCCCGTCAACTGTGCTGATAAATGGGTATGCAGATCGGTAATGGGAAGGTGACCTTTGCCAAGGTCTGTAGAAAATGGTTCTCTATTGGCGATATGTTCGCGTTGTTCCGGCGTCAAATGCCGCGCCAGCATGCGTGTTTCACTCACCGTTAACTTGGCATAGTCATTGACCCTGATTTCCTTTAGCGCATTATCACCATCAACACCTAACTGACATATTTCAACATCATTTACCGTAATAGATAGCGGCAGGTGCTCAAGCGGTACCGCCACCGTATACATCCTATTTTCTTCCGATAGATCATATACTTTATTGTCTGACGTCCGTATGGAAAGCAGCTCCGTCAGATTTTCTACGAAGCGCCTGTTCGGCTGATATTCATTTTTATCTTTTGGGTTATAGGTAATTTTGAGCCGCCGATCATCTTGCTCTTCGCACTGTAGCGGTATTTTTTCATTATCGTCGAGATAAACCTTAAAACCTTTTTCCTGTGTGTCTGCTTTATTCACCAAGCGTATAACCCTTTTCATTTCATTCTATGATTTTCTAATGAATTTGTATAGAAATCAAATGACAGTCTGATGACGTCAAGAAATGGTAACATTATTATACTTAGACGATGAGTGAGGCATGGCCAAATCTACCACCACGTATGTCTGTCAGGAATGCGGCACTATACATGGCAAATGGGCCGGTCAGTGTGAGGGCTGTAACGCCTGGAATACGCTGATCGAAGAACAGACTCAGGAAACGCCCAAGGGGTTGAAAGGAAACAAAAAAGGGGCATCGCTCGCTTTCGCGTCGCTAGACGATGTGCCGCAAGATTTGCTGCGGCATCTGAGTGGCCTGTCGGAACTGGACCGGGTACTCGGCGGCGGGCTGGTACCGGGATCGGGTATTTTAATCGGCGGCGATCCGGGGATCGGTAAGTCTACTCTGCTTTTACAAATGACGGCATCGCTGGGTAAGGCAGGCATTGCCTGCAGCTATATTTCCGGCGAGGAATCAGTGGCACAGATTCAGATGCGCGCCAAACGGCTGGGATTGCATACACCGAATGTACAGCTTGCTACCGCCAATTCGGTGCGAGATATTTTTTCCAGTATCGATAACGCAAACGCTCCTGAGGTTGTCATTATCGATTCGATCCAGACCATGTTTATCGATTCGATCGAATCGGCACCGGGCACGGTCACACAGGTGCGCGCCTCGTCCAATGAGCTGATCAAACTCGCCAAAAAACGCCATATCGCCATGCTGCTGGTCGGCCATGTTACCAAGGACGGGCAGATCGCCGGACCACGCGTGCTCGAACATATGGTCGATACCGTACTGTATTTCGAGGGTGATCGCGGTCACCCCTTCCGCATCCTGCGTGCGGTGAAGAATCGTTTCGGCGCGACCGATGAAATCGGCGTGTTCAGCATGACCGACAAAGGACTAGCCGAAGTTGAGAATCCCTCCGCGCTGTTTTTGTCGCAACGCGCCGAACCGGTCAGCGGCTCGGTCGTGTTCGCCGGCATGGAAGGCTCACGCCCGATGCTGGTCGAAATTCAGGCGCTGGTCGCCCCTTCGCCACTGGCTACTCCGCGCCGCGCCGTGGTGGGTTGGGACAGTAACCGCTTATCGATGATTCTCGCCGTACTCGAAGCGCGTTGCGGCATCACTTTCAGCAACAAGGAGGTGTATCTCAATGTCGCGGGCGGGTTGCGCATCAATGAACCGGCCGCCGATCTAGCCGCGGTTGCCGCATTGCTGTCAGCCATCAACGACATACCCTTTGCCGAAGACGCGGTGGTATTCGGCGAAGTAGGGTTGTCCGGCGAAGTCCGCCCGGTCAGCCGCATGGATGCGCGGCTGAAAGAAGCGGAAAAACTGGGCTTTCACCATGCGTATTTCCCAGGCCAAAGCAAGCAGTATGCGGAGGAATCCAACATGCCGCTTGGCAGCAGCCCCATTCATCATGTACAAGACATGATCAGTATGGTTCGTCAACCCGCATATGAGAAGGTCAGCGCATGAATGAAGCAGGCATGGTCGAGGCATCCTTCAACATCTTTGATGCGGGAGTGATCACCATCGTCGGGCTGTCTGCGCTCATGTCGTTCATGCGGGGGTTTATAAAAGAAATATTGTCGCTGGGCGCCTGGCTCGGCGCGTCGGTCATTACCGCCTACGCCTTCCTTGATGTGGCGGAGATGATCAAACCGCAGATCAACAACGCCATGGTCGCCGGATTTATTGCTGCTGCCCTTACCTTCTTCACTGCATTGATTTGTATTTCGATCATCAACACGGTGCTATTGCAATATTTAAAGCGCGGCAGTGAGGTAGGGCTGCTCGATAACGGACTGGGGCTGGTTTTTGGTGCAGCACGCGGAGCATTGCTGGTATCGCTGGGTTATTTCATCATCAGTTTTGTGATAGCAGAAAAGGATTTCCCGCCGTGGCTTGCCAACGCCAAAACCAAGCCTTACGTCGCCAAAGGCGGTGAATTGCTGACGCGGCTCGCACCGGAATATCTGCAGCTTATGTCGGAGGAAACCCAGGCACTGGAAAGCAATGTAGCCGACGAGCTTCCGGACAGCACCGGTGATGTCCGCTTTGAAGAAGATATCGAAGCGCCAGGCGAAGACCCGCAGGGCGGCTATGAATGGATGAAAGTGGAAGAGTTGGAGAAACTGCTTGAAAAATCCCAGCCACCTGCCGAGGAATAGCGTGATGTCTCACCCGTTCGACGATGACCGGTTGCATGAAGAATGTGGCGTGTTCGGTATCTATGGCCATCCCGAGGCATCAGCCCATACCGCGCTTGGGCTGCACGCGCTGCAGCATCGTGGCCAGGAAGCCGCCGGCATTGTCAGTTCCGACGGTGATCATTTCTACTCCCATCGTGCACTGGGACTGGTCGGCGATAATTTCAATTCCTCGCATGTCATCGACAAACTCAAAGGCCATGCCGCCATCGGCCATAACCGTTATTCCACCTCCGGCGAAACGCTGATCCGCAATGTGCAGCCATTGTTTGCCGAATTCAGCTTCGGCGGATTCTCGCTGGCGCATAACGGCAATCTCACCAATGCTTATGCCCTGCGCCAGGAGTTGATCGGCGAAGGCGCGATCTTCCAGTCTACTTCCGATACCGAAGTGATGATTCACCTTATCGCGCGTTCTCAGGCCGTCACGGTCGAGGCGCGCATTGCCGATGCGTTAAACCGTGTGGAAGGTGCCTATTCCCTGGTGGTGCTGACCGGTAATACGCTGATTGGTGTACGTGATCCACATGGGGTGCGTCCATTGATACTTGGCAAGGTCGGCTCGGCTTACGTGCTGGCATCGGAGAGCTGCGCGCTGGATATTATCGGCGGCGACTATGTCCGCGATATCGCCCCGGGGGAGATGATCGTGATCGACCAGAACGGGCTGCATACGCATCAGCCTTTCGCTGAAAAATCTTCACGCTTCTGCATTTTCGAATATGTCTATTTCGCCCGCCCCGACAGTGAACTGCGCGGCAAAAACGTCTATGAAGTGCGCAAGGCCATCGGCCGCGAACTCGCCAGAGAGGTACCGATCGAAGCGGATATCGTCGTGCCGGTACCCGATTCCGGCGTGCCGGCCGCGCTTGGTTTCGCCGAAGAATCCAACCTGCCGTTTGAGCTGGGGATTATCCGCAATCATTATGTCGGTCGCACCTTTATCGAACCGACCGATCAGGTACGCCATCTCGGCGTCAAGCTGAAACATAACGCCAACCTTCAAATATTGAAAGGCAAGCGCGTCATACTGGTCGATGACAGCATTGTGCGCGGCACGACATCCAAGAAAATCGTCGGCATGGTACGCGAAGCCGGAGCGATCGAGGTGCATATGTGCATTGCCAGCCCGCCAACCACCCATTCCTGCTATTACGGGGTCGATACGCCCGAGCGTGACAAATTGCTGGCCGCACAGCACAATACCCCGGAGATGTGCCGTCTGATCGAAGCTGACAGTCTGCATTTCGTCTCGATGGACGGACTGTATCGCGCCACCGGCGAAACCCAGAGAAATGACGTGCATCCGCAATATTGCGATGCCTGTTTCAGCGGTGATTATCCGATCGACCTGACAGATCAGGAAGGCGGCCGGGAATCCTATCAGAAAAACCTGTTCTCCGGTTTCTCCGAGGTATAGCGAATGAAACTTCTTCTTCCGTGTCTGTTTTTCTGGCTGGCTGGCTGCGAAATCGTCGCTCAGGAAGATCTGGATAAAAAATGGTGCACCATGCGCGCCGATTGTCATTGCGCAGGCTGTGACGATAGACTGATCGTGGGTGAATAAGGTGGCTGAAAAAATGCTGAAAGGTAAACTTGCCCTGATCACCGGTGCTTCGCGCGGTATTGGCGCAGCCATCGCTAAACGCTTTGCCGCAGAAGGCGCGCATGTGATTCTCGTCGCCCGCACTGTCGGCGGACTGGAAGAGGTCGATGATGCGATTCGCACCGCTGGCGGTGAAGCCACCCTCGTTCCACTCGATCTGACAGACGGCGATCTGATCGACCAGCTCGGTGCCACCCTTTACGAACGCTGGGGCAAACTAGATATTCTCGTCGGCAATGCTGGCATGTTGCACCGGCTCGGCCCCCTCGCCCATATCGACCCGAAAGAATGGAATGACGGCATTGCCATCAATCTGAATGCGAATTACCGTCTTATCCGTGCGATGGAGCCGTTACTGCTGCAATCGAACGCTCCACGTGCCATGTTCGTCACCTCCGGCATCACCAGACATCACGCCGCCTACTGGGCTGGCTATGCCGCCACCAAAGCAGCGCTGGAGGCGATGATACTGAGTTATGCCGCCGAAAAAAACGAGACAGCGTTTCGCATCAATCTGGTCGATCCGGGCATCGTCGCTACCGCCATGCGCGCCCAGGCCTTCCCAGGAGAGGATGCCTCGACGCTTGCCCCCACCGACTCCATTACAGATAGTTTTATCCGCCTCGCCGATGATAAATGCGAGAAGCACGGTCAGATCATACAGGCATCGTCCCGCTGAATGGCTAAAATACCTGCTAAAATTAACGACTTTTTTAGAAAGTTTTGGTAGCAATAGAGTGTTCAGTAAAGGAGAACTGCATATGCAGATGAATATTACTAAGTTACCCCTCCCTGCTGAACACCTGCTCAATCCGGTTAAGCTTTCCATCGTCCTTGTCAAAAGAGCGATGTCATTTTCGGGCTTGACCCGAGAATCCAGGCAACATGGCAATAAGATCCTCGCATCAAGTGCGAGGATGACGACATCTCATCACAGGGACGAGGGGCGTGGGATGAGGGACGAGTCATTTTATACTCGTCTCTCGCCCCACGCCCCTCGTCCCTCACAAGGCTTCAGCCTTGTGGAGTTAAGTATCGTTCTCGTCATCCTCGGTCTGCTCACCGGCGGCATTCTTACGGGTCAGAATCTCATTCGCGCGGCGGAGTTGCGCAGCGTGACAACCGAATTTCAAGCCTACCAGACCGCCGTCAATACCTTCCGTGACAAATATTTCGCTATCCCTGGTGATATGATCAATGCAACGGACTTTTGGGGACAAGGAGCAAACTGTCCGGGAGCAAATACTGATGAGCGCACAACACCAGCAACATGCAATGGGGATGGTGACGGAGTTATAGATCGTAGTGCAAGCTTTAACGAAGTGTTTACTTTTTGGCAGCATCTTGCAAATGCAGGGCTCATTGAAGGGCAGTATAGTGCAGTGCCTGTTGATAGCAGCACCGCTAATCCAACCACGATAGGTGGCTGGAATGTACCTGCATCCAAGCTCGCAAATGCTTCATGGTCTATTGAGTATTTAGGTGAAGTGGATGTATCCACTAATCTATGGATTGATGGTAGTTATGGCAATGCACTTCTTTTTGGTGGCGATATATCAAGCGGTGTTCCTACTGCTGCCATTTTATCACCAAAAGAAGCTTGGAACATTGATACAAAATTGGATGATGGTGTAGCTGGTTCTGGTAGAATAATTACTGGTGAACATTTTCATAGAGATTGCTTGATTAACTCTGATGGATCTAATTTTATACCAAGCACAACAGTCTCGGTACAAACTGCAGCCTATAGATTATCTTCATCAGAAAAAGTGTGTGGGTTGGTTTTTAAAGAGTTTGTTCATTGAGAACTGTTGCAACCAAATAGCCTACTAATTCCGGGCCCCCTCCGGTTGTATTAGGGAGTGCCATACATGTGCGATTTTCACAAACACAAGGATCCTCCTTCATCGAATATTCCATCTCTTCGTCAAAGAATATTATCACTCCGCGCTTAGCCCGATGGAATAACCAGAAAAAATATTCCTCTTGCCTCCCTCACCCACCTATTTCCACCGTATTTCCAATTTTATGTTAATCTTATCTTAAGATTTACATGCTAGTTATAGAGGTATGAGACCACGATTCATACGTATCGTCAAAAAGGAAGACGGGGCCACCGCCATTGAGTTTGCGCTGGTTGCGCCGATTCTGTTTCTGCTGATCATCGGCATTCTGGAATTCGGGCTGATTCTGCATATTTCCGCCGTGATCGAAAATGCGATTAATGAAGGTGCACGCTTTTCCATTACCGGCAGTTCATACGAGGCATTGAACCCGGACAGCCTGGACCGGGCCACCTTTATCGACGAAATGATTTACACACGCCTAGGGCCCTGGTTGTATGAACAGGGCAATGTCGAGATTGCCAGCAAAACCTATTCGACAATCAATCTGGTGAATCTTGGCGATATTGACCCCGAAAATCCTGACAACCCTCCACATAGCTATGGGGGCGGGAATGAACTGGTGATGTATGTCGTCACCTATCACTGGAAGATATTAACTCCTATCATGTCCCAGTTTATGGGGGATGACGACGGCCAGTATGAAATCCGGGCTACCGTTATCTCGAAAAACGAAAATTATTGCGATGATGCCTTTGGCTTGTCATGTAACAATTAATCGATTATTTAATTAAGTGGAATGATGAAAGCGTTATTTAAAAGATACCTGAAAGATGAAAGCGGCGTATCCTTCATTGAATTCGCTTTCACCCTGCCTATCCTAGTATTGCTGTTTTACGGCGTGATTGAAGTGTCCCGCAATGTACAGATGCACCAGAAACTGGATAATGCCGTCGCCAATATGGTCGGTCTGCTGAATCAAAATCTCGATCCGGACTGTGATGCCGTGTATGACATTATGGAGGCGGTTCCGCTCATGATTTCGCCTTATGATACGGACGGGCTGGAAGTCATCGTCACCTCTGTGACAAAAAACGATGCGGATCCCAACACCCCCCCCACCACCGACTGGCAGGAACAGCTTGGCGCTGGAGGCATTGTGAGCGAGATTTCCGACGGCAATCCGGGTGATCCTGCGGATCTGCCGTTTATCACGCTTAATCAATATGATCAGGTGATTATCGGTGAAGTCTTTCTGGATTACCGCCCCATCCTCAATAACAGTATCATTCGCGGATTTCTCGGCCTCAGATCATCCGAAAGCGGGGATATCATTTACACCGTCTATAAATACCATGTCGCCCGGCCGCGCCACGGCACCTTCCAGAACTGCCCTTGCGGATGTTAGTCCCGCCATCTCTGTGTAAGTCTTTTTAATTCTTAACAAAAGATTAACAATCAAACTCTGTGTTAAGGCATATATTAGGATGTATGACTGAAGAAAAAAGAGATTCAAAAATTTATGAGGTGGTACGTAAGATACTTGCCCAACATGAAGGATTGTTCATAGGTGAGGACCATCGCTTTACGGGATATGATTAATGCACAATATCCCGGAAGATAAGGCCCTGTATTTCCGACAAATATTGCTTCCATCAAAATACTGAGAAAAAGAACGGATAATATGTGTTCATGGTGGGCCTGGGTGGACTTGAACCACCGACCTCACGCTTATCAGGCGTGCGCTCTAACCACCTGAGCTACAGGCCCCTTCCTACGTCATACAAGAAAGGAATGGAGGTTGTAATGTGAGCACCCAAAAATGTCAATGAAGGATTAGCGCCGCTCACACCTCAGGCCGCATCCTCATCTCCGCCCAGACTTTCCTGGGTTACACAGTTCCTGCCGCTGTTTTTCGAGCGGTACAGCGCATCATCCGCGCGTTTGAGGAAGGTCGGAACGGTATCCTTGCTGAGACGATACATCGCCACGCCAATCGATACGGTAATCTGACCGTAGGCTTCCCCGGTATCCTTGCGTTTGAGTTCCTTAGTAGCAATATTCTTGCGAATCATATCAGCCACCACCATGGCACCGCCAATCGGCGTGTGGGGCAGCAGAATGGCAAACTCCTCCCCGCCATAACGTGCCACCACATCTTTTCCCTTCACCATACTAATCAATGTTTTGGAGACGATTTTCAGCACCTCATCGCCGATCAGATGCCCATATTGATCATTAAACAGTTTGAAATGATCAATATCGATCATCAATATACATAAATCAGCTTCCTCTTCTCTGGCTTCCTGAATCGCCTCTTCGAGCTTTTTGTCCAGCGCCTTGCGGTTATAGACCCCTGTCAGGAAATCCTTCTCCGACTCGGTGGTAACCCGCGCCAGCTTTTCCTTCAGCTGTTCGATCTCTTTTTTCGACTCATCGAGCTTATCGCTGAAATTCTCACCGCTTGCTTTCATGGAAATAGCGCTTGAGATAATTTTCTCGGCAATGCCTTTGACGTTACCGGTTTCCAGATCTTTTTCCGCATCGGTGATATGCTGATTTAAATCATCCTGGTAGTGCTGGGTTTCGCCTGTGAATTCGCTGACAGCTCCCATGATCTCCGCCAGAAGCTTACGCGCTCCGATGGTGGTTTCCTGGACGATCTGGTTATCATGCTCGGCAATATATTTGGTATAAAGATATTCGTTAATATCATCGGAGAACGCCATCGCTTCATTGATGATGGTCTCGATCTCATGATTCAGATCATCCACATTACCGGCAATGTAGGTATACCATATGGCATAGTTGTTGGGCGTTGGCTTCACGCCGTGCCGCGCCATCATCGGCAAGGCTTTTTTGGCATATTCAAACGCGGCTTCCTGAGAGAGCTGCGACACATCATCCTTTGACATCGGGTACCCTTGCATTTCCGTTTTATTTTCGTTACATCATAAATTCAGCCACCTTCCGGGGCAAGCTTTCTATGCGATTTCCTGCGAGATTATTACAACAATCCGCCATCAACCGTATCTGTGGCGTAAACTGCATGGCTTTTTCCTGTTTCTTTTTCAATCAATATATGTCATTCTCCAGATCAAAAGGATACTATATATATGTATTCAGCGATAAAAAGTCCGAGAACGCGTATTTTCATTGACGATGCCCTGCATAGCAAGGGACGGCCGACCAATGATAATATTGAAAAATCCGCTTTGCCAAAATCGGACGGACCTTCATTTCACACCACCGCTGCCAAGGTAGAATCCGCACCGATTCCACAATATGACCAGGCGCGAATGATGGCCAACGCCATTCAGCGTGACATTGCCAATGCCTGGCAGTGGGACATGCGTTTTACCGCCTTTTTCGTCATTGCGATTATCCTGATGAATGTCGGGCTGTCCTTTGTCTTCAGCACGCCTGAGCACCGCACGGCCTCTCCGCAGGAATTAATCGCCCAGGATAATGACTTCGCTCCGGCGCAAGAACTGCCGCTGGAGGAACGTGTGCTGACCTTCCGCAACGCTTCGGACAAATCTTCGGACACACCCGCCGCTACCCCTTCTCAGGATATCGACCTGTATGAGTTGAACAGACTCGCCCCGGCCGCGGGAACGGTTGACAAGGACGCGCTTTTGCCTGTACCTTCCTTTGAATAATCAACGATAGCCGTTTAGATTTATGGTTCTCCGTCATCCCCGTGAAAACGGGGATCTTTGTGCCGTATTTCTCCAAGATTCCCGCCTTCGCGGGAATGACGAAAACAGGGTGAAATAAATGTAAACGGCTATCGTGTGGTAAACAGTATCAGGACTAGGCTATGAAAGTTCCCGTGTATTTATGCTGTCACGATCTGTCGGTCAACGACATGTTCGCCGATTTCCTGTCATTGTATTTCGAGCAGGTCACATCGATTTCATCGGAGGACCTGCTGCATCAGCCGGAGTTGGAGAAAAGCATCATCATCTGGCATGTCAATGCCGATTCCAGAGCGGCGCTGGAGCGTCTGCTCGCCATGTTTTCCCGGGACTACCCCGCCTTTGTGTTTGTCGGCGGTGCAGTTCCCGAGGACATCGAGACTTTCACGCCTTCCCCCGCCTATGTGCACCGCCCCATGCCGGTGAAGCTGCCGGCGCTGAAACAGGCAGTGGATCATCTGCTGCGCTGCAAGAGCCAGCCGGTGAAACGCATCAATGGCACCTGGAGCTTCGACATCGCCCATAAAACCCTGTGCTCGCATGAGAATGGCGAGTCCGTCATGCTCACCCAGAAGGAGTGCGACCTGCTTTTGTATCTCACCGAGACCTCCGGCAACATCATCGACAAGGCGACGCTGCTGTCATCGGTCTGGGGCTATGAGGACTCGCTCAACACCCGCACGCTTGAGACGCATATCTACCGCCTGCGCAGCAAGCTCGAGCCGGTCTTTCCCGAGGATCACGGCATCCTCACCGCCGAGAACGGCTACCGCTTCGTCGCCTGACGCTTGCGGATTGCACATAAGTCGCTATAATTCTCTTTTGGCGTTCAAACCGCCTTTGTAAACCGGACTCCCCTCCCGTCAGAGGGGTTTTGTGTCTGTGTACTATGTCATTCCTGCGAAAGCAGGAATCTTATGGCCTGTGGCACTGAGATCCCCGCCTCTCGCCGCGCTAGCGCTGGCGCAGCGGGTCGCGGGGATGACATAATTACGCAAACACTCCCTTACGTCGGGAGTGCGGTAAATACAATACCTTCGGGGAATAGCCGTACACGGTGGTTTACAACGTGGTTTGAACTCCCGATACCAACCCACCGTAAGGGAGACAGACTATGAACCACCCGCATTGTAACCAATCATTCCGCCAATATTACAGCCAACTTGGCCAGAATGTCCGCCAACGGCGCCTGCATCAAAAACTCAGCCGGAAAGAACTGGCCCGACGCAGCAATCTGTCAGTACATATCATCACGCGGCTTGAGAGCGGCAAAGGCAATATTCGCCTGACCGATCTTATCTGCATCGCACAGGCGCTGGATATTCTGCTTTCACAGCTCTTGCCGCACCATGAGGATTAGTGGACGCGGCGGATGAAATCTTTACATCCGCCCTGTTTTTGCGCTATATAGATAGGCGTCAAAAGGATAAGAGATGTTACGCTTACTGACTATCATCACTCTGGCCTGTCTCGTCACGGCCGCACCGGCAGCGGCGCAGGAACTGGTCGCCTCCTCGGGCGACTGGCGGGTATTCACCATCAAGCAGGACGGCAAGACGCTCTGCTATATCGCCAGCCTGCCCATTAACAAATCCGGCAATTACACCAAACGCGGCGAGCCCTATCTGATCGTCACCCGTCTTGCCTCCGGCATCGATGAAGTCAGCGTCTCTTCCGGCTACAACTATAAGAGAAACAGCGATGTCACCCTCGATTTCGGCAATAAAAAGACCTTCAAACTCTTCACCAGGGTTGAACTGGCCTGGGCCTATGACCAGGCCGCAGACAAGGCCATCATCAACACCATGATCGCCGGAGACAAGGTGACCGTCAGAGGCACCTCGTGGAAAGGCACCTATTCCAGCGATCTCTACTCGCTCAAAGGCTTTACCGCCGCACATAAGAAAATGAAAAGCGTCTGCAAATAGATTTTTATCGTCATCCTCGGGCGATTCGCAAGGCTTGTCTCGCCAAAGCTGCAGAGCAGCGGCGGCGGAAGGCGAATCGACCCGGGAATCCAGGACTTGCGCGTCAGTAGACGCGCAATGTCAAAAATGCCTTCTGGCATTTTTCACTTGGATTCCACTATGATTTTGTCTACTGACAAAATCCGTGGAATGACATTTTTAACATTTATTAAGAAATTACATGAAAACCATCATCAAACAGACTGAAGAACAGACCGTGTCCGCTCCTCATGCCAGTGAGCTGACGAATCTGATCGGCCTGTCGCGCGATGAGATAGATGCGCTGTGCGCTTCCTTCGGCTTCGAGCGCTTCCGCAGCAAACAGATCTGGCAATGGGTTTATACGCGCGGACTCACCGGCTTTGACGGTATGACCGACATGGGCAAGGACAAGCGTGCCTTATTGGATAGCACTTGTATCATCGAGCGCGCCTCTGTCGATGAAGATCGACTTTCCGAAGACGGCACGCACAAATGGCTGATGCGTTTCGGCGACGGCAATCAGATCGAAACCGTCTTCATTCCCGAAGAGGATCGCGGCACGCTGTGTATTTCCTCGCAGGTCGGCTGCATGCTTACCTGTACTTTCTGTCACACCGGCACGCAGGCACTGGTGCGCAATCTGACGGCGGCGGAAATTGTCGGTCAGGTGCTGCGTGCTGCCGACGGGCTGGGCGACTGGCCCATCACCACCGATAATCGTCAACTGACCAACATCGTTTTCATGGGCATGGGCGAACCGTTGTT
>JANQJY010000071.1 GCA_028281385.1 Rickettsiales bacterium
TGGCCGCCTTATGGGGCTGCGGCATCGATAATGCTGTCATCACACTTGACGGCCCGGAAGTCCCGGTAATGGACGGCAGTTCTGAACCGTTTGTGTTCCTGATCGAATGTGCCGGCATCGAAGAACAGGATGCACCCCGCCATTATGTTGAGGTCAATCGCGTCATAACCGTCGAGCATGGAAGATCGACCGCTACCCTGATCCCGGCCGACAATACGCAGTTGGACATCACCATCCGCTTTGATCACGAGAAAATCGGCACGCAACGCGCTGTTTACGATTTTTCACATACCAGTTTCAAACAAAGCCTGTGCCGCGCACGCACCTTCGGCTTTGCCAGAGACGTCGAAACTCTGCGCCGCATGGGACTGGCGCGCGGCGGCTCACTGCATAACGCCGTCGTACTCGATGATGAGGAGATTCTGAACGATGACGGCCTGCGTTATAACGATGAATTTGTACGTCACAAAGCATTGGATTGTATGGGCGATTATTTCCTCGGCGGCTTCATCAAAGCAGATATTACCACCTGCTGCCCGGGACATGGTATCAATAACCTGTTGATGCGTGCTCTTTTTGCCGATCCCGAGAATTACACGCTTCGCCCTGCGACAGTGGAAGCGGTACCGGTACCGGCTTTAAGCACTGCTGCACCTCTGGCCGCGACGGCATAACCGCTGTTTATAAGCAGACAATAGGGCTTTGACTCCGCCATCGATGCGTCTATGCTGCTGTCATCATTAAAATAGGCAGGCATGTACCCATGGTAATGATCCCTTGGTGGACGCGTATCGGTGTCATTCTTTTCTGCGGCTTTATGGCGTGGATGTTGCTTGGCTGTAGTGCCTCAGACGACAGAACATCGTTGGACACAGAAGAAGATACGGAAACGTCTTCCCCTGAGCGCCGCCAGAGTGATGCCGAACTCTATAATGAAGCGCTGGAGATTTTCCGTACCAAAGACTATCCGGCCGCCATCGACGCCTTCGAAGAGGTGGAACGCCAGCATCCCTATTCCAAATGGGCGACGCGGGCGAAAATCATGTCGGCCTATTCTGCTTATAAGGCACAGGAATATGACGATGCCGTATTGATTCTCGAACGTTTCACTAAACTCCACCCCAGCAATAAAAGTACGCCTTATGCCTATTATCTGATCGCGCTATGTTACTATGACCAGATTTCCGATGTCGGACGCGATCAGAAAATGACGGAGAATGCACGCAAGGCGCTCAGAGAAGTAGTATCGCGCTATCCCGATTCGGAATATGCGCAGGATGCCAAATTGAAACTCGATCTGACCGAAGATCATCTCGCCGGCAAGGAAATGGAAGTCGGGCGCTATTATCTGGTGAGGGAAGAGTATCTCGCCGCGATCAACCGTTTCAAATATGTCGTCGAACATTTTGAGACCACCACCCATATCCCCGAAGCACTGCACCGACTGGTTGAAAGCTATCTGCGACTGGGCGTGGTGCCAGAAGCACGCAAATATGCCGCGGTGCTGGGTCATAACTTCCCCGGCAGCGACTGGTACCGTTACAGCTATGCCATGCTGGAAGAGAATAATCTCGCGCCGGAACACACCGATAATTCGGGTTGGAAAGACTGGGTGCCGGGGCTATAAGGGAGGAATCATGCTACGTCATTTATCGATTCGCAATATTGTACTCGTCTCCTCCTGCGATATAGAATTCGCAGACGGGCTGTGCGTCCTGACCGGAGAAACCGGCGCCGGAAAGTCAATTCTGCTCGATGCGCTGGGGCTTCTGATCGGAGCACGCGCCGATAGCGGATTGATACGTCAAGGTGAGAACAGTGCCAGTGTTACTGCAGAATTCGATATCAGCCGGAACGCTGCCGTCCGCAGCCTGCTCGAAGAACTTGGGATCGATCAGAGTGAGACATTGCTGATCCGGCGAACGTTGCAGACCGACGGTAAGTCCCGCTGTTTCATCAA